>DALYGT010000243.1:0-2626 GCA_031971375.1 Burkholderiales bacterium
CCCGCTGATGCAGGCGCAGGGCCGCGACGAGGAAGAAGCGGCGATCGTGCTGGGCGCCAACGGCTGGCAGACCTTCTGGCACGTCACTTTGCCCAATATCAAGTGGGGCCTGCTCTACGGCGTGGTGCTCTGCAACGCCCGCGCGATGGGCGAGTTCGGCGCGGTGAGCGTGGTCTCCGGTCACATCCGCGGCGAGACCAACACCATGCCCCTGCACGTCGAGATCCTTTACAACGAGTACCAGTTCGCAGCTGCGTTTGCCGTCGCCTCGCTGCTCGCGCTGCTGGCGCTGGTGACGCTGGTGGTCAAGACCTGGATCGAACACCGCGCCGCAGCGGACGATGTGCCGCCGCAGGAAGGTGGCCCGGCATGAGGGTCGCCCGCCGGAACGCAAGCACCGGGTCCGCGGCATCCGTGCATCACCCTGAATCCCCGCTACACATCCGCCACACGAGCCCCGTCATGAGAGCCGCACCATGAGCATCCGCGTCGACAACATCCGCAAACAGTTCGGCAACTTCGTCGCACTCGACAACGTGTCGCTCGACTTCCCGACTGGCGAGCTCACCGCGCTGCTGGGCCCGTCGGGCTGCGGCAAGACCACGCTGCTGCGCATCATCGCCGGGCTCGAGACCGCCGACAGCGGCCGTGTGCTGCTCGAGGGCGAGGACGCCTCGAGCGCCTCGGTGCGCGAGCGCCAGGTCGGCTTCGTATTCCAGCACTACGCGCTGTTCAAGCACATGACCGTGTTCGACAACGTCGCCTTTGGCCTGCGCATGAAGCCGCGCGCCGAGGGGCCGTCGGAGCGGCAGATCGCCGAGAAGGTGCACCGACTGCTCGACCTGGTGCAGCTCGACTGGCTGGCGGACCGCTTCCCCTCGCAGCTCTCCGGCGGCCAGCGGCAGCGCATCGCGCTGGCCCGCGCGCTGGCCGTGGAGCCGCGCGTGCTGCTGCTCGACGAGCCCTTCGGCGCGCTCGACGCCAAGGTGCGCAAGGAGCTGCGCCGCTGGCTGCGGCGCCTGCACGACGAGCTGCACGTGACCAGCATCTTCGTCACCCACGACCAGGAGGAGGCGCTCGAGGTGGCCGACCGCGTGGTGCTGATGAACCATGGTCACGTGGAGCAGGTGGGCGCGCCGGAGGAGGTCTACCGCCACCCGTCGACGCCGTTCGGCTACAGCTTCCTCGGTGCCGTGAACCTGTTCCACGGGCGGGTCGAGGACGGCGCGGTGCGCGTCGGCGACGACGCCCTGCCGCACGACCATACCGACCTCGAGCATGGGTCCGAGGTGGTGGCGTTCGCCCGCCCGCACGAGCTCGACATCATCGTCGACCCGCAAAGCAGCGAGGGCGTGGCCGCCCGCGTGAGCCGCGTGCTGAGCTTTGGCGTCACCGCGCGGGTCGAACTCGACGGCACCAACGGCGCCACCGGCCGACATTTCGAGGTCGAGCTGACACGCGACCGTCTGCTGGAATTGGCCCTGCGCGAAGGCCAGGCGGTGCGTCTGGCGCCCTCCCGCCTCAAGGTCTTCCCCAAACCGGAGGAGCGCCCGAATCCGGGCGCGCGGCGATGAACTTCCAGCAGCTGCGCATCATCCGCGAGACGGTCCGCCGCGACTTCAACTTCACCGAGGTCGCCAACGCGCTGTTCACCTCGCAGTCGGGCGTCAGCAAGCACGTCAAGGACCTCGAGGAGGAGCTCGGCGTCGAGCTGTTCATTCGCAAGGGCAAGCGCCTGGTCGGGCTCACCGAGCCGGGTCAGGAGCTGGTCGGCATCGTCGACCGAATGCTCATGGACGCGGCCAACATCCGCCGCGTGGCGGCGCAGTTCGCCAACCGCGACGAGGGCGAGCTCACGGTGGTGACCACTCACACTCAGGCGCGCTACGCGTTGCCGGAGATCGTCGCGCGTTTCAAGCAGGACTTCCCCAAGGTGCACCTGGCGCTGCATCAGGAGAGCCCCGGCGAGATCGTCGAGCGGCTTCGTCGTGGCGAGGCCGACATCGGCATCGCGACTGAGGCGCTGGACGCCGAGCCTTCGCTGGCGACCTTCCCCTTCTACAGCTGGCACCACGCCGTGGTGGTGCCGGAGGGGCACGCGCTGGCCGGCCGCGAGTCGCTGACGCTGGCCGAACTGGCGCAGCACCCGCTCATCACCTACCACGAGGGCTACACTGGCCGCGCCAGCATCGACCGCGCCTTTGCCGAGGCGGGCCTGCAGCCCGACATCGTGATGTCGGCGCTGGATGCCGACGTGATCAAGACCTACGTCGAACTCGGACTCGGGGTCGGCATCGTCGCCGCTATGGCCTACCACCCGCGCAAGGATGCGGGCCTCGTGTTGCTCGACCCCCCCGACCTTTTCCCGCCCAACGTCACGCGCATCGCGGTGCGTCGCGGGCACTACCTGCGCGGCTTTGCCTACCGCTTCATCGAGCTCTGCTCGAAGGAGGCCGACGAGGCGACGGTGAAGGCGGCGGCGAGCACGTTGCGCGAGGAGTAGGGCGGCGGGTATCCCAAAGGGGGCGAACTCAGGCCAATTCCGCCTGCAGAGTGAAAGACTCGGCTGCGGCCCTGACCTCTTTCATTCGCCCGTGACCTGGCAGCACCTTTTCTACTACCAATA
>DALYGT010000244.1:0-2613 GCA_031971375.1 Burkholderiales bacterium
TCGGCGAACGACACCGCAGTGAACGACTCGACCTGGTGCCGGAACGGCAGGTGCCAGAAGCCCGCAGCATCACGGGGCAGGGCGGCGAGCCAGGCTGCGCCGGCCTGCGATGCGCCATCGCCGCCGCACAACAGCGCTGCCAGCGCCAGCCCCGGGTAGTCCTGACCCTGCCACGACGTGACCAGCGGCAGTCGCCGCAGCACGCCGTCGCGGTCGGGGACAAAGCCGATATTGCCTACGCAGCGTGCGCTGCCCAGTGCGGCATGGTTGCCGAGCACGCCGGTGGCACGCGCGGCGACCCCGCCAGCCGTGCCGGCGGCGAGCGCTCCGGTCGCGACACCACCCGCCAGGGGCGCATCGCGGTCGGCAAAGTCAAAGGCCTGCGCCAGCACCAGCCGGCCGCTCGCCGCCAGCGATGCCAACCGGTCGTCGCCATGCGCATCGTCGGGCGCAGGCTCGGGCAGCACCATGTCAAAGACCACGCGCTCGGCACCATCGGCAAGCGCCTGCTCGGCCAGATCGGCGAGGCGGCCGCGCGGCCATGGCCATGGCCCCAGTGCAGCGATGCTCGCTTCGTCGATATCCACCACCACTGCGCCACGCACTGGCGTGGCGGTCGCCATGACGCGCAGCAAACGGTCGCGCACAAAGGCCTCGGCGGTGGCACTGCCGGGCACCGCCTGCGGCGCCCACTGCACCGCAAGCAGCAGCAGCACCGCCAGCGCCAGCAGCGCGGCGCGGGCGAGGGTGGTGGTGTCGGTGTGGGAGGTCGCCTTCACGGGGGTCACGCGGCGATCACGTTGCCACCATAGGCCTGCACCCGCGTGTCGCTGGTCAGCAGCCGCATCGGTTCGAGCATGGACTGGCTCACCAGCAAACGGTCGAAGGGGTCGGCATGCAGCCGCGGCAGATCTGCTACGCCGATCGCATGGGTCGGGGCGACTGGCAGAAAGCGATAGCCGGATGTTTCGAACCAGTCCGCAGCCTCTTGCCCGGAGATGGGCATGCGGTCCCGCCCCAGAGAATGCTTGATGGCGATCTCCCACAGGCTTACCGCGCTGACCCAGATCTCGTTGCCGGGGTCCTCGATCAGCGCGCGCGCGGTGGCGGACAGGCGCGCGCTGCTAGTGACCGCCCATAACGCCACGTGGGTGTCGAGCAGCAACCTCATGGCGTCTTGCTCACTTGGTCTCGTCGCCATAAAACAGCGCCGCGACCTCGTCGTTGCAGGCGTCGATGTCGTCGGGCACCTCGAAGCGGCCCGCGGCGGCGCCGATGCGCGGGCCCTCTTGCCGGGGCGCATAGGGCACCAGACGCGCCACCGGTCGGCCATTGCGGGCGATGACGATCTCCCGCTCGCGTCCGGACTCGACGGCATCCACCAGGCGGGAGAGGTGGGTCTTGGCATCCAGCATGTTGATGGTTTCCATCCTGGCGGGGGCCGGTCGGCCAGTAGTCGACGATTTCTCTTAGTCTGGCCTGACTAACCGGCACCGTCAACGGTGAGCCGCCAGTCTGCGCCAGCACACCTGCGCCCCGCATCGTCCACTTGTCCGATGCCGCGCCACGCTGCCCGCGTCAGCATACGAGCTTCGATGCTAGAGTAAGGAAAGTAAGAAGAATGCTCGTCGACATGATCGCCACCGCCAAGATCACATCAAAGGGCCAGACCACCATCCCGCAATCCATCCGCGATGCCCTGCACATCAAGCCGGGCGACCGTGTTGTCTGGGAGATCTCTGCCGCAGGGGAGGCGACCATGCGCCGCGTTGAGCCTATGGCGCTCCACTCGCCGGAGTTCCTCGCGGAATGCCGCCGGCAGGTGGCGCTGGTCGCGTCGGTTGAAGCGTCCGACCGACACGCCGGTACCTTCATGGACGCAGCCTGGGCCGATCTGGGCGGCGCAGAGTGAACCGCGGCTCCCTCGTCACGGTCGCCTTGCCTGGCGATTTCGGCAAGCCGCGTCCGGCGCTCGTCATGCAGAGTGACGCCTTCGCCGGACATTCGAGCGTCACGGTGTTACCGCTGTCATCCGAGATCGTGGATGCGCCCTTCATGCGGTTGACGGTGCTTCCAGACCCGTCCAACGGTCTGCGCCGACCGTCGCAGGTGATGGTCGACCGCGTGATGACAGTGCGGCGCGAGCGTGTCGGACCGGTGATGGGCCGGCTCGAAGCCCAAGCGATGCAGCAGATAGAACGACTGGTCGCAGTATTTCTCGGCATTCAGAGCTAGCAAGCCACCCCGCGCTTTTGTGACAACCATCACACTCAGCCCTTGACCGGGTGCTATAGTCGGGTCAGGTAGCGGCAGTGTTTCTCTCGCCGCGTCAGATATTTGCAGACGAGCCGACCACGCCCGACATGAAGCGCTTCCTTGCCGCCCTCGCATGTGCCGCTGTTGCAATGGCTGCCGCCCCGGCCGCCATCGCTGCCGCGGTGGGCGAGGTCACCTTTGCCGCGGGCGATGCACGTATCGAGGGCGCCACTGGCAAGCTCGCGCGCGGCGCGCAGGTCGAGGTCGGGCAGACCGTCGTCACTGGCGTCGGTGGGCATGTGCACATCCGGTTCGTCGACGACGTGCTCGGCGAGTACCGGCGCCACGAGGGCAACG
>DALYGT010000245.1:0-2612 GCA_031971375.1 Burkholderiales bacterium
CTTCTGGGAAGACGTGTTCAGCATGTTGGTCATCGCGCTGCACACGGCCTATCTAGGGGTATTGGTCACGGGCGGGCTGGCTGTGCGCGAGCAGATGCTGCTGGCGCTCGCGGCCTATGCCACTTACGTGATCAATGCCGGGCAGTTCCTCTGGAAGCTGCGCATGGCGCGGCTGCAGGGCGAGTTCGAGAAGGCCGAACGCCTGAAGGCCGAGGCGCGTGCCTCCGGTGCTGCGAGGGGCGACACCATGGGGGCCGCCGCGTGAACGCCATCGTCGAGTTCCGTCCGCGCGACAGCGGCTGCGGCGATGCGCCGGTGCTGCGCGAGCGCGGCCAGCGTGAGGTGTTCTGCGGCCTGACCGGCATCATCTGGCTGCACCGCAAGATCCAGGATGCTTTCTTTCTGGTGGTCGGCTCGCGCACCTGTGCCCACCTCATCCAGTCAGCTGCCGGCGTCATGATCTTTGCCGAGCCGCGTTTTGCCACCGCCATCATCGACGACCGCGACCTCGCCGGGCTGGCTGACGCCAACGACGAGCTCGATCGCGTGGTCGGCCGCCTGCTCGATCGGCGCCCTGACATCAAGCTGTTGTTCCTGGTGGGTTCTTGCCCGTCTGAGGTGATCAAGCTCGACCTGCACCGCGCTGCGGAACGGCTGGACGACATCCATCGCGGTCGCACCCGGGTGCTCAACTACTCCGGCAGCGGCATCGAGACCACCTTCACCCAAGGCGAGGACGCTTGCCTCGCCGCGTTGGTGCCGCAACTGCCGCAAGCCGCGCCCGGTGCTGCGCCCGACCTGCTGCTGGTCGGCACCGTCGCCGACATCGTCGAGGACCAGTTCCTGCGCACCTTCCGTGCGATGGGCATCGAGCGCGTCGCCGCCTTCCCGCCCCGTCGCTCGACCGAGCTGCCGGCGGTCGGGCCGAATACCCGCTTCCTGTTGACACAACCCTTCCTCGGCGACACCGTCCGCGCCCTCGAGTCGCTCGGCGCGCAGCACGTCGCCGCGCCGTTCCCCTTCGGCGAGGAAGGCACCACCTTGTGGATGCGTGCCGCGGCCGATGCGTTCCGCGTTCCGACCACGCGTTTCGAGCAGGTCACCGCACCGCAGCGCGAACGCGCACGTGCCGGTATCGCCCGTCACCGTGAGCAACTGGCCGGTCGCAGCATCTTCTTCTTTCCGGATTCGCAGCTGGAACTTCCGCTGGCGCGCTTCCTCGCCCGCGAACTCGGCATGCGTCCGCTCGAGGTCGGCACGCCCTATCTGCACCGCCAACTGCTGGCGCAGGAACTCGACCTGCTGCCCGAGGGCACCACGCTCTCCGAGGGCCAGGACGTCGAACACCAGCTCGACCGCTGCCGCGCGGCGCGCCCGGACATCGTCGTCTGCGGCCTTGGGCTCGCCAACCCGCTGGAGGCAGAGGGCATCACCACCAAGTGGTCGATCGAACTCGTGTTCAGCCCGGTGCACGGTTTCGACCAGGCTGGCGACCTCGCCGAGCTGTTCGCGCGTCCGTTCAATCGCCGCGAGCGCATCAAGGCGCTGGAAGGGCAGGTCTGAGATGCAGCTGACGCTATGGACCTACGAGGGTCCGCCGCACGTCGGTGCGATGCGCATCGCCACCGCGCTCGAGGACGTGCACTACGTGCTGCACGCGCCGCAGGGCGACACCTACGCCGATCTGCTCTTCACCATGATCGAGCGCCTGCCCAAGCGGCCGCCGGTCACCTACACCACCTTTCAGGCGCGCGACCTCGGCGGCGACACTGCCGAGCTTTTCAAGAACGCCGCTCGCGAGGCCCACGAGCGCTTCAAGCCTGCGGCGATGATGGTGGGTGCCTCATGCACCGCCGAACTGATCCAGGACGACCCGGGCGGCCTCGCCGCTGCGCTCGACCTGCCTATACCTGTAGTCGCGTTGGAGCTGCCTTCGTACCAGAAGAAGGAGAACTGGGGCGCTGCCGAGACCTTCTACCAGATGGTGCGCGGCCTCGCCGGGCCGCACGTGCCGGCACCGGGCACCCCGCGTCCGGCCCGCACCGAGGGTGCCAAGCCGTCCTGCAACATCCTCGGGCCCACGGCCTTGGGGTTCCGCCACCGCGATGACGTGCGCGAGATCCGTGGCCTGCTCGAGAGCATCGGCGTCGAGGTGCGCGTGGTCGCGCCGCAGGGCGCCACCGCCGCCGATCTGGCGCGGCTGGGCGAGGCCGACTTCAACGTCGTGCTCTACCCGGAGACGGCGCAGAGCGCGGCCAACTGGCTGCAGCGCAATTTCGGGCAGCCGTTCACACGGACCATCCCCATCGGCACCGTGGCCACGCGCGAGTTCATCGCCGAGGTGGCCGCGCTGGCCGGCATCGACAACGACACCGCGCAGGCCGCGGGCCGCTCGCGCGCCGCCTGGTATTCGAGATCGGTCGACTCGACCTACCTCACCGGCAAGCGCGTTTTCGTGTTCGGCGACGGTACGCACGCGGTGGCAGCCGCGCGGGTGGCTGCCGAGGAGTTCGGCTTCCAGGTGGTCGGCATCGGCACCTACAGCCGCGAGTTCGCGCGCGAGGTCCGTGCTGCGGCCGAGAAGTATGGCGTCGAGGCGCTGATCACCGACG
>DALYGT010000246.1:0-2602 GCA_031971375.1 Burkholderiales bacterium
CGAGCGCTTCGGCGGACTCGACCGCGCGCTGTGGACACGCCTGCGCGACGCCGCCGCGGCCCGCTCGCGACCGCTGCCGGACGGGCTCATCGCTGGCCGCGACGAGGACGCAGTAGTGCTCGAGCACGCGCGCCGGCACCTGGCTGCACTGGGCTGCGCGCCACAGGTCGACCTGCAGGCCGGCGATGCGCTCTCCGCCGTTGCCCCCGCGAGCGCCGGGATGCTGGTGATGAATCCGCCCTATGGCGAACGCATGGGCGAGGCCGAGGCATTGGCGGCGTGGTACCCGCGCCTCGGCGACTGGCTCAAGCAGGGCTTCGCCGGCTGGGACTCCTGGATCCTCACCGGCGACATGAAGGGCATCCGCAGCATCGGACTCGCGCCATCTCGCAAGATCCCGCTCTTCAACGGCCCGATCGAGTGCCGGCTGCTGCGCTACGAGATGGTGGCAGGGGCGCGGCGAGCCAAGGCCGGGTGACACAGCGTGCAGATCCACCGCGCCGCCCTCGACGCCAGCCCGATCGCCGCTCGCATCATGCGTCGGGAGGATCGGCAACTGCTCTACGCCAACGCGCGTTATCTGGACCTGTTCGGCATTCGGGCCGATGAGCTGACCAGCGTCGACCCGAGCCGCCTCTACCGCGACCACGCCGACTACCAAGCCGTACTGACCGCCATCGAGGCTGGCCGCAACCTCGACGGCCGTCTGCTGCCGATGCAAGCCCTCGACGGCCGACCCCTGATGGTCTCGGGGAGCTTCCGCAGCTTTATGGAGGATGGCGAGACGCTGATCGCGGCATGGTTCTACGACGTCACCGCCAGCCACGAGCGCTACAACTTCCTGCTCGCCAACTCACCGGCCATCGTCTACAGCTACGACGCGCAGACCTTTGAGCCGACCTTCGTCAGCCCGAACCTGCCAGCGCTGCTCGGCTACCTGCCAGAGGACTATCTGCGCGATGCAGACTTCTGGACCTCGCGCGTCCACCCCGACGACTCGGCCCGCATCCACACCGAGCTCGAATCGATCTGGAAGACCGGCCAAGGCACCCTGGAGTACCGCTTCCGCCATGCCGATGGCCACTGGCTCTGGGTCGCCGACCAGCTGCGGATCGTGGAGCGCGGTGGACGCCCTGGCGAGGTGGTCGGCTCCTGGCGCGACATCACCCTGCGCCGGCAGATGGAAGAAACCGCGCGCGAGGCGCGCGAGCGCGAGGCGCTGGCCGAGCAGTCGACGCGCCTCAAGAGCGAGTTCCTCGCCAACATGAGCCACGAGATCCGCACGCCGATGAACGCCATCATCGGCATGGCCTTTCTGGCGCTCAAGACCGAACTCACGCCCCGCCAGCGCGACTATGTGAGCAAGATCCACCGCGCCGGCCAACACCTGCTCGGCATCATCAACGACATCCTCGACTTCTCCAAGATCGAGGCCGGCAAGCTGACCATCGAGAACGCCAGCTTCGACCTCGAACAATTGGTATCTGGCGTAGCTGAGCTGATCGGCCACAAGGCGGCCGACAAGGGCCTCGAGCTGATCGTCGACATCGACCCGACGGTGCCGACCCACCTGGTCGGCGACTCGCTGCGACTGTCGCAGGTGGTCATCAATTACGCCAACAACGCCGTCAAGTTCACCGAGAGCGGCGAGGTGGTGATCGCGGTGCGGCTCGCAGAGCGCGACGGCGATGGCCTGCTGCTGCGCTTCGAGGTGCGCGACACCGGTATCGGCCTGAGCACAGACCAGCGGGCGCGGCTGTTCCAGTCGTTCCAGCAGGCCGACAGTTCGACCTCGCGGCGTTTCGGCGGCACCGGGCTGGGACTGGCCATCGCGCGTCAGTTGGCTGGCCTGATGGGCGGCGAGGTCGGCGTCGAGAGCGCCCCCGGGCAGGGCAGCACGTTCTGGTTCACCGCGCGCCTGCGGGTGGACGCCGGCAAGTCGCGGCGGCGCCTGCTGCGCGACGACCTCGCACATCGACGGGCGCTGGTGGTTGATGACAACGAGACCGCGCTGCGCATCACCGAGGAGATGCTCGCCGGCATGGCGCTTCAGGTGGCGACCGCGGCATCTGGCGAGGCGGCACTGGCACGCATCCGCGACGCTTCGGCAGCGGGCACCCCGTACGACCTGGTCCTGACCGACTGGCAGATGCCGCCGGGCATGAGCGGACTCGATCTGGCGCGCGCGGTGCGGCAACTCCCGCACGAGCAGCGCCCGCGCCTGATCATGCTCACCGCCTACGCGCGTGAGAGTCTGGCCGAGGAGGCGGCGCAGGCCGGGCTCGAGTACATCCTTGCCAAACCGGTCAACGCCTCGCTGCTGTTCGACACGGTGATCAGCGTGCTGGATCTGGATACCCGCGATGACCACGATGACATACGTGCGTTGGAGCCGCGGAACGCCGTGTCGGGTGACGCGGTGCCTCGAAATACTGTTCCGCAAAAGCTCGGGGCGCCAACCGGGACCGGTACGGGTGAGGCCGCCAGCGGTCTGGCTGCGGTGCGCGGCGCGCGCATCCTGCTCGCCGAGGACAACCCGCTCAACCAGCAGATCGCCTGCGAGCTGCTGGCCGACGAGGGCCTGCTGGTCGAGGTCGCCAAC
>DALYGT010000247.1:0-2591 GCA_031971375.1 Burkholderiales bacterium
AACACCCTCCCGCAGACCTCCGATCTGCCTCGGCACATCGCCGTCATCATGGATGGCAACGGGCGCTGGGCGCGCAACCGCATGCTGCCCCGGGCTGCCGGGCACAAAGCCGGCTTGGGTGCGGTGCGTGCTGCGGTCAAGGGTTGCTCAGACCGGGGTGTGGGGTTCCTCACCCTGTTCGCCTTCTCCAGCGAGAACTGGCGGCGCCCGGCCGACGAGGTGAGCTTCCTCATGCGGCTGTTCCTGTCCACGCTGGATCGAGAGGTCGATCGCCTGCATCGCAACAACGTACGCTTTCGCGTGATCGGTGCGGTCGAAGCCTTTGGCGAGGCGGTGTGCGAGCGGATCCGTGCCGCCGAGGCGCTGACTGCCGGCAACACCGGCCTCACCCTCACCATCGCCGCCAACTACGGCGGCCGTTGGGACATCCTGCAGGCGGTCGAGCGATTGCGCCAGTCGGGTCACGCCGGGCCGGTCGACGAGACGGCGCTCGCAGCGCACCTGGCCATGAACTACGCGCCCGAGCCGGACCTTTTCATCCGCACCGGTGGCGAGGCGCGCATCAGCAATTTCCTGCTGTGGCAACTGGCCTATACCGAATTCCATTTTACCGATACCCTGTGGCCCGACTTCGACGATGCGGCGCTCGCCGAGGCCATCGCCTCGTATGCGCGCCGCGAACGGCGTTTCGGACGGACCAGTGAACAACTCCAGCAGTCAGACTGAGCTGCGTATCCGCACCGCCGTGGTGCTCGTCGCCGCCTTGGCAGGCGTGCTCCTCTCCGGGCAAGGCTGGCTGTGGGATCTGGTGGTGCTGGCGCTGGCCGGTGTCGCGGCGCGGGAGTGGTCGGGTCTGTGCCACTGGCCTTCGGGCATGTGCCGGGCTTTTGTCGCGCTGGTGATGCTGGTGTCGCTCGCGATGGTGTTGTGGGCAGGGCATGACGCGTGGCTCGACGCTGCCATGTTGCTCGGTGCGCTGCTGTTCTGGGTGCTGGTGGTGCCGTTCGCGCTGCGCACGGGCTGGTCGGGGCAAGGCGCGCGAGGTGTCTCGGGCGTGCTGGTGATCGCTCCGTTGGTGTGGGCACTGCTCTGGTTGCAGCAACAAGCGGACGGCAACCTGCTGCTGATCGCCGGCATGGCCGTGGTGTGGGTGAGCGACAGTGCTGCTTACTTTGCCGGTCGTGCCTTCGGCCGCCGCAAGCTGGCGCCTGCCATCAGCCCGGGCAAGACCTGGGAGGGGGTGGCGGGTGCTGTGGCAGGCGTCGTCGCCTACACCGCGTTGCTCGCGGTCTCGTTCGACGGCCGCCTGCCCGCCGGTGTGATCGGGCTCCTCGCCATCACCCTGCCGATGTGCGCGCTCGGTATCGTCGGTGACCTCTACGAGTCGTGGATGAAGCGCGTCGCAGGCGTCAAGGACAGCGGCACGCTGTTGCCCGGGCACGGCGGCCTGCTCGACCGTGTCGATGCGCTGGCGGCAGCGTTGCCATTGTGGGCCGGCGGGCTTTGGCTCGCCGGGTTCGGCGCATGAGTGGCGCGGCCCGCGTCTGCGTCCTTGGCGCGACCGGCTCGATCGGTGTGCAGACGCTCGATATCGTGCGTCGCCATCCGCAGCGTTTCGTCGCCGATACGCTGGTTGCGCACCGCAATGTCGAGGCCATGGCGATGCTCTGCCGCGACTTCTCGCCGCGCATCGCCGTGATGGCCGATTCCGATGCCGCCGAGCGGCTGTCGGCCATCTTGCATGCCGACGGCTCGGCGACACGGGTCGAGGGTGGCGCCGAGGCGGTCGCCGCGGCTGCCGCCGACGCCGGTGTCGACACCGTGGTCGCTGGCATCGTCGGCGCGGCCGGGCTCGCCGCCAACCTCGCCGCGGCGCGCGCTGGCAAGCGCATCCTGCTGGCCAACAAAGAGGCGCTGGTGATGACCGGGCCGTTGTTCATGGCGGCGGTGCGCGAGCATGGCGCGACGCTGCTGCCGATCGACAGCGAGCACAACGCGGTCTTTCAAGTGTTGCCCGAGGGGCGGTTGGTGCGCGGCGTGCGCAAGGTCTGGCTGACCTGCAGTGGTGGCCCGTTCCGCGACCAGCCCGACCTCGACCTCGATGCGGTCACGCCCGATCAGGCCTGCAAGCATCCCAACTGGAGCATGGGTCGCAAGATCTCGGTCGACTCGGCCACCCTGATGAACAAGGGCCTTGAGGTGATCGAGGCGCACTGGTTGTTCGGCGCCCCGGCGGCCGACATCGAGGTGGTCCTGCACCCGCAAAGCATCGTCCACTCGATGGTCGAGTACGACGACGGCTCGATCCTCGCGCAACTCGGCAACCCCGACATGCGCACGCCGATCGCGCATGCGCTGGCGTGGCCCGAGCGCATCGAAGCCGGCGTCGCGCCGCTCGACCTGGTGGCGATGCCGCCGCTGACCTTCCGCTCGCCGGACCGTGCACGCTTCCCCTGTCTGGGGCTTGCCTATGAGGCGCTACTGCAGGGCGGCACCGCCCCGGCCGCCCTCAATGCTGCCAACGAAGTCGCCGTGGCTGCGTTCCTCGACGGCGTGATCCGCTTCACCGCGATCCCGCGCATCATCGAGTC
>DALYGT010000248.1:0-2575 GCA_031971375.1 Burkholderiales bacterium
GTCCAGCCCTGGGACGCGGTGATCTGCACCAGTACCGCGGTCAAGGCCAACGTCGAACGCATCCTGCAGGCGCAGGTGGATCACCTGGTACAGCGGTTGGGCGTACAGCGTCTGGTGCTGCCACAGCTGCCGGTCATCCCGCTCGGCATCCACACCGCTGATTTCGCCCCGGACACCAAGGCCCGCGCCCGTGCGCGCAAGCAGCTCGGCGCCGACCGCCAGACCCACGTCGTGCTGTTCATGGGGCGGCTGAGCTTCCATGCCAAGGCGCACCCGCTGGCCATGTACCAGGCGCTCGAGACGGCGGCGCAGGGCCTGCCAGCCGGTGAGCGCATCGTGCTGGTGGAATGCGGCTGGCATGCCAATGACTACATCGGCCGCGCCTTTGCCGACGCGGCCGCGCGCGCCTGCCCGAGCGTGCGGGTGGTCACGCTCGATGGCCGCGACGCGGGTCAACGTGCCACCGCGTGGGCGGGCGCCGACATCTTCTGCAGCCTTTCGGACAACATTCAGGAGACGTTTGGCATCACCCCGATCGAGGCGATGGCCGCCGGCCTGCCGGTGGTGGTGAGCGACTGGGATGGTTACCGGGACACGGTGCGCGACGGCGTCGATGGTTTCCGTGTGCCGACCGCCCTGCCGCAACCCGGCCTCGCCGGTGACCTGGCCCTGCGCCACGCACTCGGCATCGACACCTACGACATGTACTGCGGCCACACCTGTGCCCTGGTGGCGGTCGATGTGCCGGCCACTGCGCGCGCGTTCGCCACGCTGTTCGGTGACGCCGACCTGCGCCGCCGCATGGGTGAGGCCGGCCGCGAGCGCGCGCGGCAGGTCTACGACTGGGCAACGATCATCCCGCAGTACGAGTCACTCTGGGCACAACTCGCGCAGCTGCGCGCCGAACTCGGCCCGCAGCTGCCGCCGTCGCCGCACCCCTGGCCGGCACGGCTCGACCCGACATGGAGCTTTGCCGGCTACGCTACGCACACGGTCACGCCCGAGACGCGGCTGCTGCCGGCCGACCCCGGGCTCTCCGGGGCCGAGCGTCTGGCGCGCTTCGAGGCGCTGCGCGGCCTCGCGATGGTCGAGTTCGCGCGCGCGGTGCTGCCGCCACCCGACCTCGCACAAGCGCTGTTGGCGCCGTTCGAGACCGGTGCACAGACAGCCGGCGCGGTGCTCGCGACCCTGCCGGCGGCGCAGCGCGGACACGGCCTGCGCGGTCTGGTCGTGCTGGCCAAGCTCGGCCTTCTGACCATCGCCGGCACACCGACCCCGCCACCCCTGGTGCGACCCGCCGCCGGCTGACCATGACCCGCGCGATCGTCAAACTCACGCAGGGGTTCGACCCGGCGGAGGACCGCATCTTTCTGGATGTGCTGTTCGACGGCAATGTCCGGCACCGCTACTGGCTGACGCAGCGTTTGGCCGGGTCGCTGGTACCGCACCTCTGCCAGTGGCTCGACGACCACCTCGCGCGCACCGCATCCGGGCACCACGACCTCCGCCTGCATGACTTCGAACAGCGTGTCGCGCAGTCGGCGCTGCGCCCCGATGCGGCGGTCGCACCGGCCGAGGCGCAGAGCCGCATCGACAGCATCGACCTCGACCGCGACGAGGCGCATGTCCGCATCACCCTCAAGGCTGCGACCGACGCCGCGCTCGACCCTGCCACCATGACCCTCGACGCGACCCAACTGCGACAGTGGCTTGGCATCCTGCGCGACCTCTACCGCGCCGCCGGCTGGCACACCGGCATGTGGCCGACGTGGATCGGTGCGGATGCCACCAGCGCCTCCCCCACAGGCCTGCCATTGCATCTCCACTGACGGGGTTTTCATATAGGAGTGATGCGGGTATAGTCCTCCTATATGAACCACGTGGTCCGCATCCGCCTCGACGGCACAGACGAGCAACAGGCCCGCTTGCGCGCGCTGCAGGTGGCTTTCGCCGAGGTCTGCAACGCCATCGCCCCGGTGGTGCAACAGACGCGCTGCTGGAACCGCGTCGCGCTCCACCATCTGGTCTACCGGCCGCTGCGCGAGCGCTTCCCGGCGATGGGCTCACAGATGGTCTGCAACGCCATCTACTCGGTGTCGCGCTCGGCGCGCATCGTGTTGCAGCATCCGCACAGTCCGTGGAACGTGCAGCGGCAGCCGGACCGCCCGCTGCCGCTGATGCGCTTCACCGATACCGCACCGGTCTACTTCGACCGTCACACCCTGAGCCTGCGTGACGGCGTGCTGTCGATGTACACGCTGGATGGGCGGATGCGCTTCGAGCTGCGGCTGGACCCGGCTGACGAGGCGCGATTCCACAGCGAGAAGCTGCTGGAGGTGCTGCTCGAGCTGAGCCCGCACGGTTACACCTTGAGCTTCCACCTCGCCGATGCCGATGCTGCGGGACGCACCGCAGCGGCGCGTGACGACGAACTCCCCGAGTATGTATTGGTGCTGCCTGCCGAGGCCGCGCCGCTCCCACACGTCCAACCCGAAGCGGCCCCGCTGGCCGTGCACGCCCCATGAGCCGATCCGCCGCCGCACCCCGCCCCGCCGCCTCCGAAGAACTCGGTGAC
>DALYGT010000249.1:0-2572 GCA_031971375.1 Burkholderiales bacterium
TATTTCAACCAGAAGTCTCTACTTCCAATCTGTCCACTTGACGGGGAAGCCTACGGGCTACCGCGGGGGCATCACACAGGCAACAAAAAAACCCGGCGCTGGCCGGGTTTTTCATGGGACGGACAGCCGATCAGGCCATCGCCTTGATGGCAGCCGACAAGCGGCTCTTGTGTCGGGCAGCCTTGTTCTTGTGATAGATCTTCTTGTCGGCGATGCTGTCGAGCGTGCTCACCGCGGTCTGGTACACGGCGCGGGCAGCGGCCTTGTCGCCGGCCTCGATGGCAGCGCGCACGCGCTTGATGGCGGTGCGGAACTCGGAGCGGAGGCTGGCGTTGTGCTCACGCTGGGCATCGTTCTGGCGGGCGCGCTTGCGGGCTTGTACGGTATTGGCCATGGGTCTGCAGATATCCTTGCTGGTTTGGCCCTGCGGAGGGCTTTGCCCGTCTCCGGGCCGGAAAAACCCGCGATAATACGCGCCGTCATGGCTGGTGGCAAGCACGCATGAACCTTCTCAAGGCGCTGTTCACCGTCAGCAGCATGACGCTGCTTTCGCGCGTGCTCGGCTTCGTCCGCGATGCTGTGATCGCCCGCATCTTTGGCGCTGGCGCGGTCACCGATGCCTTCTTCGTCGCCTTCCGGCTGCCCAACCTGCTGCGGCGGATGTTCGCCGAGGGCGCCTTCTCGCAGGCCTTCGTGCCCATCTTTGCCGAGGTTCGCAACCGCCAGGGCGAGGACGCCGCGCGTGCGCTGGCGGTGCGCTGCGCCGGCGCGCTGCTGCTGGCCCTGCTCATCGTCACCGCGCTCGGCGTGCTGCTGGCGCCTGTGGTGGTCATGGTCACCGCGCCCGGCTTCTCCGCCGACCCGGTCACCTTCGACCTCACGGTCGACCTGCTGCGCGTGACCTTTCCCTACATCGTTTTCATCTCGCTCACTGCACTCGCCGCCGGCATCCTCAACAGCCACGGCCGCTTCAGCATCCCGGCGCTGGCGCCGGCGCTGCTCAACATCAGCTTTATCGTCGCTGCCGTTTGGGTGGCGCCGCATCTCGAGCGGCCGGTGATGGCGCTGGCGTGGGGCGCGCTGGTCGGCGGCGTGCTGCAGCTCGGTCTGCAATGGCCGGTGTTGCGGCGCATCGGCTACGCACTCATGCCACGCCTCGATCTGGCCGACGAGGGCGTAAGGCGGGTCGCCCGGCAGATGGGCCCGGCGCTCTTTGGCGTCTCGATCGGCCAGATCTCCTTGGTCATCAACACCATCTTTGCCAGCTTCCTCGCGGTCGGCAGCGTGTCGTGGCTGTACTACGCCGACCGCCTGATGGAGTTCCCGACCGGCCTGCTCGGTGCGGCGCTCGGCACCATCCTGCTGCCTTCGCTGGCGCGGCACTACGCCGACGACGATCGCGCCGCCTTCTCGACGCTTCTGGATTGGGGTCTGCGGCTCACACTGCTGCTCGCCGCGCCCTCGGCGCTGGGTCTCGCGCTGCTGGCCACGCCGCTCGTCGCCACGCTCTTTTTGCACGGCGCCTTCACCGCCCACGACATGGAGATGACGCGGCAGGCGTTGTGGGCCTACAGCGCCGGGCTGGTCGGCCTGATCATGGTCAAGGTGCTCGCGCCCGGCTTCTACGCGCGGCAGAACATCCGCACCCCGGTCAAGATCGGGCTTGCCACGCTGGGCGTCACGCAGGCGCTCAATCTGGTGCTGGTGGTGCCGCTCGGACACGCCGGTCTGGCGCCCGGTATCGGTCTCGGCGCGTGCTTCAACGCCACGCTGCTGCTGCATTTTCTCCGCAAGCACGGCATCTACCAGCCGGTGCCAGGCTGGGGGCGCTTCGTTGCGCAGCTCGCGGCCGGTCTCGTGGCGATGGGTGCACTGCTCTGGTTGGCCTCGCCGCCGGCGGCCGACTGGGTCGCCATGGGCCTGCTCGAGCGCGCGCGCAACCTCTCCGGGCTGGTCGCCGCGGGGGTGGCGGTCTATTTCGTGACGCTGTTCGTGGTCGGCGTGCGGCCCGCGCAGTACGTCCGGCGCGGCGCCGCCTAGGGTCGTCCAAGCGGCCGATGGCGCATTCGCGGACCTGCAGGCCACCTTGCCGGGCGGGTATCCTCTCCCAAGGCGTTTGACCGAGACCCTGTCTGATCTGGAGCGTGCATGGCGACCAACACCGGAACCGACCTCTATTCCCCGGCCGAGATCATCGACAAGCTGGAGAACGTCGGCGTGGTCAAGGCGAACCTGGCATTCAGGTCGATGGCCATGCTTGGCTTGCTGGCCGGTGCATTCGTCGGCTTTGGCGGCCTCTTCTTCGTCCTTGTCACCAGCGATCCGGGCATGCCCTGGGCGATGTCGCGTCTGGTCGGCGGCATGGCCTTCTCGCTCGGCATGATCCTCGTCGTGGTGGCAGGTGCCGAGTTGTTCACCGGCAACACCTTCCTCGTCATGGCGTGGGCCGAACGGCGCATCAGCCTGGGCCTGTTGCTGCGCAACTGGGCCATCGTCTACGGCGCCAACGTGGTCGGTGCACTGGCCATGGTGCTTCTGGTCTGGGGCTCGCACCACCCGGAGATGAACCACG
>DALYGT010000250.1:0-2566 GCA_031971375.1 Burkholderiales bacterium
GGCCCAAGGTGAGCATGGTCACGCCGTGCGCGCGCAGGTCATGCAACACCGTCTTGACCTCGTCGTCGGCCTCGCCGAGGCCGAGCATCAGCCCCGACTTGGTCGGCACGCCCGGGCAGCGGGCGGCGAAGTCGCGCAGCAGCGTCAGCGACTCGGCGTAGTCGGCGCCTGGGCGCGCCTCGCGGTAGAGGCGGGGCACCGTCTCGAGGTTGTGGTTGAACACATCCGGTGGCGTAGCCGCGAGGATGTCCAGCGCACGTGCCTGGCGGCCGCGGAAGTCGGGTACCAAGACCTCGATGCGGGTGGCGGGGGAGGCGCCGCGGATCGCCGCGATGCAGTCGGCGAAGTGCTGCGCGCCGCCATCGCGCAGGTCGTCGCGGTCGACACTGGTGATGACGACATAGCGCAGGCCGAGTGCAGCGATGGCTGCGGCGAGCTGACTCGGCTCTGCGGCGTCCGGCGGCAGCGGCCGGCCGTGGGCGACATCGCAGAACGGACAGCGCCGCGTGCAGATGTCGCCGAGGATCATGAAGGTGGCCGTTCCGCCACCGAAGCATTCGCCGATGTTGGGACAGCTCGCCTCCTCGCAGACCGAGTGCAGGCCGTGTTCGCGCAAGGTGCGGCGCACCGCGTCGAAGCGCTCCCCACCCGGCGCGCGAGCGCGGATCCATGCTGGCTTGGGCAGCGTCGCAGCGACCGGGACGATGGGGATAGGGTTGCGAGCGGTCTTGCTGCCGCCGCGTTGCTTGTCCCCGGCGGTGAGGCTCATGCCGCGACCCGGCCCCGCGCGGCGATTCGCGCGGTGAGCGCGTCGATCACGCGCGCAGCCCAGTCTGCGACGGAGTCCGCGCAACCCCTGTCAGCGGTCCGCGTCATCGCCAGGCCTGCCATGCCGCAGGGGTCGATACGGCTGAACGGCGCGAGGTCGCAGTCCACATTCAGCGCGAGGCCGTGGTAGCAGCAGCCGCGGCTGACGCGCAGACCCAGCGAGGCGATCTTGGCGCCGTCGACGTAGACGCCGGGGGCATCGGCCCGCGCTGCAGCGGCGATGCCAGCCCCCGCCAGCGCGGCGACGACCGCGTCTTCCAGCAGACTGACCGCGCCGCGTGCGGTCAGCCCGAGTCGGCGCAGGTCGAGCAGGGTGTAGACGATCAGCTGCCCAGGGCCATGCCAGGTCACCTGGCCACCGCGGTCGCTGACCACCACGGGTGTGCCGCAGGCGTCGTGAAGATGCGCCATGCGACCGGCCTTGCCCAGCGTGTAGACCGGCTCGTGCTCGAGCCACCAGAGCTCGTCGGCAGCTTCGGCGCTGCGCGTCGCGGTGAACTCGCGCATCACCTGCCAGACGGGTTCGTAAGCTTGGCGGCCGAGTGCGCGCGTGATGATCCGGCCGTCAGACGGGCTGGCTGTTGCGCTGCCGATGCGCGATGCCTGGGTGTGTGTCCCCGAAGCCTCGTCGGGGCGGTGATTGGAGACGATGCCCATGCCCGGCGGCTACAGCACCATCGCGACCGCCGGGTGCGTGCTCAGGTCGCGGTAGAGGTTGTCGAGTTGTTCGCGCGAGACCACGCGCACCGTGCAGGTGACCGAGACGTACTTTCCGCCCGCCGAAGCCCGTGTGCTGATCGTCTGTGCATCAAAGTCTGGCGCGTGGGCCTGCACCACGTGGCAGACGATTCCGGCAAAGGCCTCGCTGGCCTCACCCATGACCTTGATCGGGAAGTCGCAGGGGTATTCGATCAGGCTCTCGGGGGCGTCGTCGCTCATGCCGTGATCGCTTTAGCCTGCCTGCTTGAGGGTCTGGTAGAGCGCCAGCATGTGTCGCGCCACTGGCCCGGCCTGGCCTTCACCGACGCTGCGGCCATCGAGGCGCGTTATCGGCAGGACCTCCTTGGTCGATGAGGTCAGCCAGAGTTCGTCGGCAGCGCGCACCTCTGCCTCGCTGATCTCCCGCACCTCCAGCGGGACACCATGGGCGCGCGCAAGCTCGATGACGGTGTCGTAGGTGATGCCTGGCAGCATCAGGTGGTTGCGCAGCGGCGCGAGGATAACCCCTCCCTTGACCACAAAGATGTTGCTGGCGGCGCCCTCGGTCAGGTAGCCGTCGCGGAACAGGATCGTCTCGGTCGCACCGGCATCGACCGCCAGTTGCCGCAACAGCACGTTGGCCAGCAGCGCGATCGATTTGATGTCGCAGCGCTGCCAGCGGTTGTCGGTGGCGGAGACCGCCGCAACGCCAGCCTCGAACTGCTCTGCTGACGGTGTCACCAGCGGGTTGGCCATCAGGAACACGGTCGGCTCAGCGCTCTGCGGGAAGGCGTGGTCGCGCTTGGCCACACCACGCGTCACCTGCAGGTAGAGGTTCTGGTCGGCAAAGTCCTGACGCCCGATGAGCTCGTCGATCAGTGCCGTCCAACCAGCGGCATCGTGCGGGTTGCGCAGGCGGATGCCGTCACAACTGTTCTGCAGCCGTGCCAGGTGCTGCGGCAGCCGGAACGGCTTCCGGCCGTAGACAGGGATGACCTCGTAGATACCGTCGCCGAGGACGAACCCGCGGTCGAGCACG
>DALYGT010000251.1:0-2544 GCA_031971375.1 Burkholderiales bacterium
CGGGGTCTGCCTTAATGTGGGTTGTATCCCGTCCAAGGCGCTTCTCCACAAGGTCGGCGTGATGCGCGAGACGGCCCATCTGGCGGCGGCCGGGATCCACTACGCGCCGCCCCGTATCGATATCGACGCGCTGCGCCGCTACCGCCACGAGGTGGTCGGCCCACTCACCGGTGGCTTGGCCGCCATGGCAGCGGCGCGCAAGGTCGAAGTGCTGCATGGCACGGCGCGATTCGTCTCGGCGCATGAGGTGGAGGTGACTCGCGTGAAGGCGACCGGCCCGGAGGGCACTGCCGACGTGGCGAGCGCCGCCTCGCGCACCCTCGCCTTCGACAAGGTCATCATCGCCTGCGGTTCGCGCGCGGTGAAGCTGCCCGGCGCACCGGATGACCCGCGCATTCTCGACTCGACTGCTGCATTGGCCCTGCGGGACATCCCCAAGCGACTGCTGGTGATCGGTGGCGGGATCATCGGGTTGGAGATGGCGACCGTCTATGCCGGTCTCGGCAGCCAGGTCGACGTTGTGGAAGGCACCCCGGACCTCATGCCGGGGACCGACCGCGACCTCGTGCGGATCTGGGACAAGGCCAACCGGCCGCTGCTCGGTGACATCCACCTGTCGACGCGTATCGCAGGCCTCAGCGCCGGCTCCGATGGCATCAGTGCAGTGTTCGACGGCACAGATGGGAAGCTTGAGCCGCTGCCCTACGACCGTGTGCTGGTGTCGATCGGTCGTCGACCCGACACCGCAGGCCTGGGCCTTGAGGTGCTGGCACTGGCCGCTGACGCGCGCGGCTTCATCCCGGTCGACAGCCAGATGCGCACGGCTGTGTCACACGTGTTTGCCATTGGTGACGTGGTTGGTCAGCCCATGCTTGCCCACAAGGCGGTGCATCAGGGCCATGTCGCTGCCGAAGCGGCGGCCGGTCAGTCGAGCCATTTCGATGCCAGCGTGGTCCCTTCGGTCGCCTATACCGACCCGGAGATCGCTTGGGTCGGCGCGACCGAGGCCGACGCGCTGGCGAGTGGGCGCAAGGTCACTCGCGGCGTATTCCCTTGGGCCGCCTCGGGCCGTGCCATCGCCAGTGGTGCGAGCCAGGGGCTGACACGCCTGCTGTTCGATGCCGAGGACGGCCGCTGCATCGGTGGCGCCATTGTCGGCGCGCATGCCGGCGACCTCATCGGCGAGGTCTGTCTGGCGATCGAGATGGGCGCCAATGCCACCGACATCGGGCGCACCATCCACCCGCATCCGACCTTCTGCGAGAGCGTCGGCCTCGCCGCTGAGGCCGCGTTGGGGCACTGTACCGACCTCATGCCCCAGCCCAGCCATACAAGGCGGCCGGCCTGAGCGCCCTCCTCCCGCCAGCACCCCGCCCGCCGTTGCGCTGCGCCGTTACACTGACCTGACCAGCCCGCCACGAAGCGCTTTCAACCGCCCTCCCCCCAGCACCTCACAGACCAGAATGGCCAAGAACCTCCGCGCCGCCGCGCTCGAATACCACGCCCTGCCGGTCGCCGGGAAGATCTCGGTGGTGCCGACCAAGTCGCTCGACAACCAGCGCGACCTGGCCCTGGCCTACTCGCCGGGCGTCGCCGAGGCCTGTCTGGCCATCGCCGAGGACCCGGCGCAAGCGTCGCGACTGACCTCGCGCGGCAACCTCATCGCCGTGGTCACCAACGGCACGGCGGTGCTCGGGCTGGGCAACATCGGCCCGCTGGCCGGCAAGCCGGTGATGGAGGGCAAGGGCTGTCTGTTCAAGAAGTTCGCCGGGATCGACGTCTTCGATCTGGAGATCGCCGAGAACGACCCGGATCAGTTGGTGCACATCATCGCTGCGCTGGAGCCGACCTTTGGCGGCATCAACCTTGAGGACATCAAGTCGCCGGAGTGCTTCTACGTCGAGGCAGAACTGCGTCAGCGGATGCGCATCCCGGTGTTCCACGACGACCAGCACGGCACCGCGATCGTCGCTGCGGCGGGCTTCCTCAACGCGCTGCACTGCGTCGGCAAGCGCATCGGGGACGTCAAGCTGGTGTGTTGCGGCGCCGGTGCGGCAGCGCTGGCCTGCCTCGACCTGCTGGTCCGTCTGGGCCTGCCGCGCGAGCACATCTGGGTCGCCGATGCCGCTGGTGTGGTCTGGGAGGGCCGTGCCGAGCTGATGGACCCGATCAAGGCGCAGTACGCACAGAAGACCGATGCCCGTGCCTTGGGCGACATCATCGATGGCGCCGACCTGTTCCTGGGCTTGTCGGCTGGCGGCGTGCTCAAGCCGGAGATGGTGGCGCGCATGGCGCTGCACCCGGTGATCTTTGCGATGGCCAACCCGACGCCGGAGATCATGCCTGAGGAGGTGCGGAAGGTCCGCAAGGACGCCATCGTCGGCACTGGCCGCAGCGATTACCCGAACCAGATCAACAACGTGCTGTGTTTCCCGTTCATCTTCCGCGGGGCGCTGGACGCTGGCGCGACGACCATCAACGAGGCGATGAAGCTGGCCTGCGTGCGCGCGCTGGCCGACCTCGCGCGGCCGGAGATCCCGGCCG
>DALYGT010000252.1:0-2540 GCA_031971375.1 Burkholderiales bacterium
GACCTGCCCAAGGCGCCGGTGACGGCGCTGGCCAAGCTCGACCGCACGGTCGGCAGCGGCACCGAGGCCACGCCCGGCAAGATGGTCTCGGTGCACTACACCGGCTGGCTCTACGACCCGGCAGCGGCCGATGGCCACGGCAAGAAGTTCGACAGCTCGCTCGACCGTGGTCAGCCGTTCAGCTTCCCGCTCGGCGGTGGCATGGTCATCCGCGGCTGGGACGAAGGTGTCGCCGGCATGAGGATCGGCGGCAAGCGCACGCTGGTCATCCCGGCCGAGATGGGCTACGGCGCGCGCGGCGCCGGCGGCGTCATCCCGCCCAACGCGACGCTGATCTTTGACGTTGAGCTGCTGGGCGTGCGCTAAGGTCGGCCTTGCGATGGTGGTCGCCGTGGCCACCCGCGCGCCGTGCTTGGGGGGGCGGCCGGTGGCACCAGTGGGGGCGGCATATGGGGGCTTGGGCCGTGGGCTATCCATCAGATGACCTGACCGGCTTCGCCGACCTCTGCAGCCAGTTCGCGGAGGGGCGGGACTTTGTCGTGGAGATCGCGCGGCGGCCTTCGACGGCGGCGGTGATTGCCATCCACGGCGACCCGATCGAGCGCGGCGTGTCGCGCATCGCGCGGCAGATCGCCGGCCAAGTGCACAACCTCTACCTGCTCGAGGGGCGCTTGCCGGCGCTCAATTACGAGTATCTGCACCTGGCCAGCAGCCGCTTTGACGACCCGCGCTGCCTCGACCTCGTCAGCCGCTGCGACCGCGTGGTCACCATACACGGCTGCAACGGCCTCGAGGAGAACGTGCTGCTTGGCGGGCTCGACGAGGCGCTCAAGGCGCGAATCGCGGTCGCGCTAACAGCGGCCGGCGTGCCTTGCCAGACCGAGGGGCACCGCTTCCCCGGCCGTCAGCCGCTCAACATCTGCAATCGCGGCGCGACCGGCATGGGCGTGCAGATCGAACTCACTGACCCGGTGCGCGAAGGGCGACTGGAGGCGGCGGTCATCGCCGCGATCGGCATGGCGCTAGGCACGGGGTGAGACAGGCTGTGTGCTGCGCCTTTTGCGGCGAGACGTCCCGTGCGGGACGCGGCCAAGGCAGCTACTGCCGCTCGCCGATCAGGTTGCCGACGCCCTTGTCGTCTTTGAACGAGCCACGGAAGCGGGTGCCCGCTTTGTCGAAGAAAAGCCGCGCCTCGACCGCTGTGCCACCCTCCTGAAAGGTCACGCTGGCAGCACATTTATTCTTGTCGAAGACGACCGTACCCGGGATCTCGTAGTCGTTGGGGTGCGAGCCCGGACTGTCGTCGGTACAGCGAGCACGCCCGACGATCGTCACCGTACCCCGGCCGAAGACCATCACGCCGGCGTCGTAGCACACGCTTTGCCGGTCGTAGGTCTCGTAGACGTCGGTGTAGAGGTAGTTGCTGGTCGGCGCGCTGATGCTGCAGGTGATCGGGGGCGCGGCAAGCGCGTGCGGCGCCGCAAGCACAGCGAAGCCGGCGGCCATGGCGGCCATCAGGACGCGGATCGATGAGTGGGGTCGGTCGTCGTGGAGGGTGTGGCAGATCATGATGCGGGGCCTTTGGGTCTGAGCGATTTGAGGCGGTAGAGCGCGTCAAGCGCCGCGCGCGGGCTCAACGTGTCAGGGTCGATGTCGTCGAGGGTATCGACCACGCGCTGCGCCGCTGCCTCGGCACCGTGGTTATTTTGGCGGTTGACACTGTCCAGCGTGATCCCAGCCTCGAACAAACCTGCTTGCGCGCCGCCGCCACCCCCGAACGCCATCCCCTCCAGCATCTGCAGGCGCACGCGCGCCTCGCGCAGCACCGCCGCCGGAACGCCCGCCAGTTGCGCCACCTGGATGCCATAACTCTGGCTCGCCGGGCCGGGCCTGACCTTGTGCAAGAAGACCACGCCACCGGCGTGTTCGGCCGCCTCGACGTGCACATTGGCCAGCGTCGGGTGCTCGGTAGACAGCCCCGTCAACTCGAAGTAGTGGGTCGCGAACAGCGTCATCGAGCGGTTGTAGGCCAGCAGTGCGCGGGCGATCGACCACGCCAGCGCCAGCCCGTCCCAGGTCGAGGTGCCGCGGCCGATCTCGTCCATCAGGACAAGACTCTGGTCGGTAGCGTTGTGCAGGATGTGCGCCGCCTCGCTCATCTCGACCATGAAGGTGCTGCGCCCGCCGGCCAGGTCGTCGCTGGCGCCGATGCGGCTGAAGATGCGGTCGACCGGGCCGAAGCTGGCCTCGCTCGCCGGCACCGCGCTGCCGATGTGCGCCAGCAGCGTGCACAGCGCCACCTGCCGCATCCACGTCGACTTGCCGCCCATATTGGGCCCGGTCACCAACAGCAGGCGGCGATGCGCGGAGAACTCGCAATCGTTGGGGATGAAACGCTCGACCGTCGACTCGACCACCGGGTGGCGGCTATCGCGCATCGTCAGGCCGGGCTCCGGGCGGAACTGCGGCATCGCCCAGCGCAGCGTCTCGGCGCGCTCGGCCAGGGTGCTGGCGGCGTCGAGCCAGGCGAGGTTGGCGGC
>DALYGT010000253.1:0-2523 GCA_031971375.1 Burkholderiales bacterium
ACTCGTCGAGCGTGGTGGCGCCGATGCAGTGCAGCTCGCCGCGGGCCAGCGCCGGCTTGAGCATGTTGCCAGCGTCGATCGCGCCCTCGGCTTTGCCCGCGCCGACCATGGTGTGCAGCTCATCAATAAAAACGATGGTCCGGCCCTCGTCCTTGGCGATGTCCTTGAGCACCGCCTTGAGCCGCTCCTCGAACTCACCGCGGTACTTGGCGCCGGCCAGCAGGGCAGCCATGTCCAGCACCAGCACACGCTTGTCCTTGAGCGTCTCGGGCACTTCGCCGTTGACGATGCGCTGCGCGAGGCCCTCGACGATGGCGGTCTTGCCGACACCGGGCTCGCCGATCAGCACAGGGTTGTTCTTGCTGCGCCGCTGCAGGATCTGGATGACGCGGCGGATCTCGTCGTCGCGGCCGATCACCGGGTCGAGCTTGCCACTGCGGGCACGCTCGGTGAGGTCGAGGCAGTACTTCATCAGCGCCTCACGCTGCTGCTCGGCGTCAGCACTGCCGACCGTCTCGCTGCCGCGCACAGCGGTGATGGCCGACTCGAGCACGGCCTTGCTGAGCCCGGTCTCACGCAGCAGCCGGCCGGCATCGCCTTTGTCGGCGACCATCGCCAGCAGCACCAACTCGGAGGCGATGAAGGCGTCACCGCGCTTCTGCGACTCCTTGTCGGCCACGTTGAGGATGGCACCGAGCTCGCGCGAGACCTGGATCTGGCCGCCAGTACCCTCGACCTTGGGCAGCCGCGACAGCGCCGCCGAGATGCCCTGACGCAGTGCCGCGACATTGCCGCCGGCGCGCGCGATCAGACCGCCAGTACCCCCCTCCGGCTCGTCGAGCAGGGCACCGAGCAGGTGTGGCGGCTCGATGTAAGGGTTGTCAGCGCCGATCGCACGGCTCTGCGCCTCGGCGAGCGCTTGTTGGAGCCGTGTGGTGAGCTTGTCGTAACGCATGATGGTTGGCCTCGTGAACGCCTCGATGCCAACCATCTTGGGACTGCGTCCGGCAAATCAAGTGAGTGCGAGGCCGACACGCTGCGTTACATCAGCTGGGCCGGATGCTGCTGCAGTGGCCGCCCGCCCGGACTCGCGGACTGCGCGGAGCTTCAGTGCCCCTTGACGTGCGCGCTCGCCGGCAGCGAGTAGACCGTGCCGCAGTAAGGGCACTTGACCTCCCCCCCTGGCACGATCTGCAGAAACACGCGCGGGTGGGTGTTCCACAGCTTCTGCGAGGGCAGGGGGCAGTGCAGCGGCAAGTCATCGGCCGCCAGGGTGACGTGGGTCTGGTCGAGTTCGGACGGTCTGCTCATCTTGGCTCCTGTGTCAGCGACGGCGGCGCGGGGTCGGCGGGAAGACCGGCCTGTCGCGCCGGTCTGCTCCGCCACGGGTACGCCCGCCGTGAGCGGTTTAACACACCTGCAAGTCGTTTGTGCAGCGGTTCAGACCGCTGTGAGCCAGTGACCGTGACCCTTGCTGCGGCCGCGCACGATGTCAAAGAACAGCGTCTGCAAACGGGTGGTGACCGGGCCCCGGTGGCCGGCGCCGATCTGCCGGTTGTCGAGTTCGCGGATCGGCGTGACCTCGGCCGCGGTCCCGGTGAAGAACGCCTCGTCGCAGCAATAGACCTCGTCGCGCGTGATGCGCTTCTCGACCACCTCGACACCGAGCTCGCCAGCCAGGGTGATGATGGTCTCGCGGGTGATGCCCTCGAGGCAGCTGGTCAAGTCGGGGGTGAACAGCTTGCCCTTCTTGACGATGAACAGGTTCTCGCCGGCGCCCTCGGCGACATAGCCGTCGACATCGAGCAGCAGCGCCTCGTCGTAGCCCTCGTTGGCCACCTCCTGGTGGGCGAGGATCGAGTTGGTGTAGGTCGACACCGATTTGGCGCGGCACATGTTCACGTTGACATGGTGTCGGGTGTAGCTGCTGGTCTTGACGCGGATGCCTTTCTCAAGCGCCTCGGCGCCGAGGTAGGTGCCCCACGACCAGGCAGCGACGATGAGGTGGGTCGAGAGTTTGTTGGCGGCGATACCCATGCCCTCGGAGCCGTAGAAGATCAACGGGCGGATGTAGCCGGCCTCAAGGCCGTTGGCCTTGACCGTCTCGCGGCAAGCGTCCATCACCGTCTGGCGGTCCCACGGCATCTTCATCTGGAAGATGTGCGCCGAGTTGAACAGGCGGTCGATGTGTTCTTCCAGACGGAAGATGGCAGTCGTGCCAGCGTCGGTCTTGTAGGCGCGGATGCCCTCGAAACAGCCCATTCCGTAGTGCAAGGTATGGGTGAGGACGTGGGTGGTGGCGTCGCGCCAGGGCACGAGCTTGCCGTCGTACCAGATGTGGCCGTCGCGGTCGGACATCGACATGTGAAGGAGCCTGATTTGCGCGTTTGACGAGGGCCGCAGTTTAGCAGGGGCGCGCGCGCCTCGCGGGGGTGTCGAAGCCCGCCGGAGCGCCTGCCGCTGACCTGAATGCCCTCAAGCGGGCGGCATGCGGCCATGCAGCGCTGGCACCGCCTCGGGCAG
>DALYGT010000254.1:0-2511 GCA_031971375.1 Burkholderiales bacterium
AACTGGTTGGCGAGAAGCTTGCCGTCCTCGCCAACCGGCTACCGCAGGGTGTGGCCGCACCCAACATCACACCGCTGACCTCTTCGGCCAGCTCGACTGTGGGCATCGGCTTGACGGCCAAGGACCGCGACCTGATGGACGTCTACGACCTCGCGCAGTGGACGGTGCGGCCACACCTTTTGTCGGCGCCCGGCGTGGCGGATGTCAACGTGTTCGGCGGCAAGGTGCGGCAGTGGCAGGTGCAGTTCGACCCTGACGCGCTGCTGCGCCACAACGTCAGCGTGACCGAGCTCACCGACGCCGTGCGGCGGGCGAGCGCGCTGCGCCCGGGTGGCACGGTGGAGGGTGCCAACCAGCGCATCATCGTCACCAGCGAGGGCCAGCTGACGCAGGCCGCCGACCTCGCGCAGGCGGTGCTCACGCTGCGCAGCGGGCAGGTCATCCGGCTCGGTGATGTCGCGCGGGTGGCCGAGGCACCCGCGCCGTCGATCAGCGCGGCGACCATCAACGGCACGCCGGGCGTCTTCCTCATGGTGCAGGGCCAACTCGGCGCCAACACCTGGGCCACCACGCAGGCCATCGAGGAGCGGCTCGACCAGTTGCGCCCGCTGCTGGCCCGCGAGGGCCTGACCGTGCACACCAATCTGTTCCGGCCGGCCAACTTCATCGAGACCTCGATCGGCAACGTCGGCCGCGACATCCTCATCGGCTCGGCGCTGGTGGTCGGCGTGCTGTTCCTGTTCCTGTTCAATGCGCGCACGGCTCTGGTCTCGGCGACGGCGATACCGCTGTCGTTGCTGGCGTCGATCATCGTCCTGGTGGAGCAGGGCGTCTCGCTCAACATCATGGTGCTCGGTGGGCTGGTGATCGCGCTCGGCGAGGTGGTCGACGACGCCATCATCGACGTCGAGAACATCTTCCGGCGCCTGCGCGAGAACCGCGCTGCGGGCGACCCGCGCCCCAACTGGCAGGTGGTGCTCGATGCCTCGCTCGAGGTGCGCTCGTCGGTGATCTACGCCACCTTCATCGTCTGCACGGTGTTCTTTCCCTTGCTGACCTTGTCGGGCGTTGCGGGGCGCCTGTTCGAGCCACTCGGGCTGGCCTATATCTATGCGTTGCTGGCTTCGCTCATGGTCGCGCTCACGGTGACGCCGGCGCTCTGCTACCTGCTGCTGGCAAGCGGCGTGCCGCTGCGCAGCGAGGACCCGCCGGTCATCGCCTGGCTGCGCGCGCGTTACGTGGTCTGGCTGCGCGGCATCGAGGGCGCGGCGCGACCGGTGGTGCTGACCACCCTCGGTGTGGTGCTGCTCGGGCTGGCGAGCCTGCCGCTGTTCCGCGTCGAGTTCGTGCCGGAACTGCGCGAGGGCCACTACATCGTCCACATGACGGCGATCCCCGGCACCAGCGAGGCGGAGTCGCTGCGCATCGGCCGAAAGGTGACCGACGCGATCGGCAGCGTGCCGGGTGTGCAGTCGGTGACGCAGTGGGTGGGGCGCGCGCAGAACGGCGCCGACACCTTCGGCATGCACTACTCCGAGATCGAGGTCGAGATCGGGCCGTTACCGGCGGAGGAGCAGGCGCGCGTGCTCGATGGCATCCGCGAGCGGCTCACCACGGTGCCCGGCAAACCCGGCGTGGCGCCGTTCCCGGGCGTCAGCTTCGGCGTCAATACCTTTCTCGCTGAGCGCATCGAGGAGACCGTGTCGGGCTACGCGGCAGAGTTCGTGGTCGAGGTGTTCGGCAGCGACCTCGACCTGCTCGACCGCGACGCTGCCGCCATCGCCAAGGTGCTGCAGACCATCCCCGGTGCGCGCGACGTCACCATCCAGTCGCCGTCCGGCACGCCGCAGATGGTGTTCCGCATCGACCCGGCGCGGCTCTCGGAGCGTGGCCTGCAGATGGTCGACGTGCTCGACCTGCTGCGGACCTTCTATGGCGGCGTCGAGGCGGGGCAGGTGGTGGAGCAGGCGCGGACCGTGCCGCTGGTCGCCATCGCTGCGCCGGACCACCGCCTCGCGCTGGAGCGGGCCGGCCAGCTGCGCTTCCAGTCGCCCGACGGCAGCCTCTACCGGCTGGCCGATGTCGCCGAGGTGGCCCAGGCGAGCGGCCGCAGCAAGATCCTGCACAGTGGCGGCAAGCGCGTGCAGACCGTCACCTGCAACATCTCGGGCCGCGACGTGCCCGAGTTCGTGCGCGAGGTGCGAGACGCTGTCGGCAAGAAGGTGCAGCTCGCCGCCGGCAACTACATGGCCATCGGCGGCGACGCGGCGGCGGCCGCCAAGGCCCGAAACGACCTTTTGGCGCACACCGTGTTGGCCACCGTCGGCGTGCTGCTGCTCCTCTATCTGGCGCTCGGCAGCGGCCGCAACCTGCTCATCACCCTGCTCAACCTGCCATTCGCGCTGATCGGCGGCGTGCTGGCGGTGGTGCTCTCGGGTGGCTGGCTGTCGATCGGCTCACTGGTCGGCTTTGTGACCCTGTTCGGCATCACGCTGCGCAACTCGATCATGC
>DALYGT010000255.1:0-2498 GCA_031971375.1 Burkholderiales bacterium
GAACGGGCAGCCGTCACGCGTCAGGATGGCGACGGGGTCGGGCTTCTTCGCCCTGGGGTTGATGAAGTCGAGCATGGTGTCGGCGTCCGACACCTCGAACGGGTCGCCAGCCTTGTCCGGCTCGATGAACTGCTTCACCACCACGCCGTCCTTGACCAGCATCGAATAACGCCACGAGCGCTTGCCGAAGCCCAAGTCGCTCTTGTCGACCAGCAGACCCATGCCCTCGGTAAAGGCGCCGTTGCCGTCCGGGATCAGCGTGACCTTGTCGGCCTCCTGGGCGGCGCCCCATTCGGCCATGACGAACGGGTCGTTGACCGAGACGCAGACGATCTCGTCGACGCCATTGGCAAAGAAGGTCTCGGCGAGTTCGTTGTAGCGCGGCAGGTGGGTCGACGAACAGGTCGGGGTGAATGCGCCAGGCAGCGAGAAGACGACGACCGTGCGTCCCTTGAAGATCTGCTCGGTGCTGACGCTGGCCCAGTCGTTGTCCTTGCGGATGCGGAAAGTGACGCTGGGGACTTGCTTGCCTTCGTGGCTCTTGAACATGTGTGGCTCCTTTGAATGTCCTGTGCACCGGGGATCGATGCGACAGGACGGATCCTAGGGAGCCCGGAATGATCCGTCCAACTGATTGTTCAGCTTATCTTGATAGTCTACGTCTATCGATTACTGGCTGTCAGCCGTTTCTTTGGACGATGCGAACATCGCCGCCGCAACGCTTGTCAGTGGAGGTGGGCAGACGGGCTGGTGGGCTGCTCCGGCATCTCCGGGTGCACCGGCTCGCCGTCCTCGTTGGGGTAGAGCGGCGCACCGCAGTCGTCGCAGAACTCGAGCGGGAAACGCTGCTCGAAGACGTGCACCTGCACCACGCCGACGTCGCGCAGACGCTGCTCGATGTCAGCCGCGATCTCACTGTTCTCGTCCTCAGCGTCAAGCAGCGGCCAGACGATGCCATGCACCACCTGCTCGCCCTCAGGCAGGCAGAGGCCGATCCGGTATTCCTCGAGTCGGTGGCCATGGAACCCACCGACAAAGGCGCGCAGATCGCCGGGCTCGATGCCGAGCGTCGCCCGCAGGAACTCGATGCCGGCGTTGAGCGAGTAAGGCCGCAACTGCCGGTCGGACTCGCGGCAGGCGGCAAAGAACGCCTCCGGTGCCAGCACCTCGAGTGCGCAGGCGGGAAAGGCGCCGGCAAGGGTCGCCTGTGCCGCCGTGGCCCAAGCGGCGATATGCGGATCACGCGCCGTCTCGTCGGCCTGCCAACGGAACAGCGGCGCGCCCGGCTCGACGGCGACCGCAGCGAGGACGTAGCGGACGTCGGAGAGGAACTGCCCGGTCTCGACAAAATCCGCCGGGTCCAGCCGCAGCGGACGACGCGCCTCCAGTGCAGCGAAGAAGCGCCGCGCCAGGTTGGCGGTGGCAATGTAACCCTGCGGCAACTGGTCGGGGCTGAAGAGGAAGTCGCCGAGTACCACGCGCGCGCCCTTGTCGAGCACGTAGGCCTGCAGGTCGTTGCGCAGCGCCGCCAGAAGCGCATCCGGCAGATTGCCGGCGGGGATGCGCAGGCGCGACCATGCCAGCACCGGGATCGCCAAGAACAACAGCGAGCCGGCACCCTCGCCGTCGCCGTCACTCAGACGCGCCGACTCGCAGCGCGCCTCGATCACATCGGCCAGCTCCTCGAAACCACGTTCGCCGGACTGCGACAAGCGGTCGAGCGCCGCGGTCAGCGCCGTCTCGTCCTCGGCCTCGACCAGCGTCGCCACCTCCACGACCAGGCGAGACTCCCAGAACTCGTCCTCGGTGCGGCTCGACGAACGGGCCAGACCCTCGGCCAGCCAGACCAGATGGTCAGCCTCACGGGCGACGCGAGGGCGTCGGTTGAAAGGCGAGCGTTTCATGCAAGGTGTATCCGGTGGGTGTCAGGTTGATATTCTAAGGCGGCCGGGGCCGGCGCACCTGCGTAGCGTCAACGGAACCGACTTCTGCTCATCACGTTCATGCCAGAGCCCCGAATGCCACGCCGTTGGGATGTGATCTGCCGGGTGGTCGACCACTACGGCGATGCCGGCGTCTGCCTGCGTGTGGCACGTGCCCTCGCTGCATCCCCGGGGCGCGATGTGCGTCTGTTGGTTGATCGGCCGGAGGTGGTATTGGCGCTGATCCAACCACCGCCGCGCTCAGCGCGGGATGCCTCGACGACTGCGACGGGTGTCGCGGCCGACCCGGCGTGGGCGCCGCCACTGGCAGCGACTACAGCCGAGGCGCGAGGCGACACCTGGCGCGACCGCAGCGGCGTGCTGATCGCCAGCTGGGATGCGCCGCCGCGCGAGGTCGACGTGGTGCTCGAGACCTTTGGCGGTGACCTGCCGCCGGCGCTGCTCGCCGATCTCCGCGCCCGACACACGGCCGGCCGCCCCTGCCCGGTCTGGCTCAACCTCGAATACCTGAGCGCCGAGGACTGGGTCGAGGGCTGCCATGGTCTGCCCTCACCG
>DALYGT010000256.1:0-2492 GCA_031971375.1 Burkholderiales bacterium
ACTGCTGCCTCCCGTAGGAGTCTGGGCCGTGTCTCAGTCCCAGTGTGGCTGGTCATTCTCTCAAACCAGCTACGGATCGTCGCCTTGGTGAGCCTTTACCCCACCAACTAGCTAATCCGACATCGGCCGCTCCAATTGCGCGAGGTCTTGCGATCCCCCGCTTTCACCCGTAGGTCGTATGCGGTATTAGCGTAACTTTCGCTACGTTATCCCCCACAACTGGGTACGTTCCGATGCATTACTCACCCGTTCGCCACTAACTTTGGAGCAAGCCCCAAAGTCCGTTCGACTTGCATGTGTAAAGCATGCCGCCAGCGTTCAATCTGAGCCAGGATCAAACTCTTCAGTTCGATCTTTTTTGGGCTCTCGCTTTGGACCCCGTTGCGTAACGAGGTCCGGGCTTGAGCACCGATTTTGAAGCTTACAGACCTTGCGGTCTTGTCAGGCTTCTCAACCAGGCGCCCACACTTATCGGTTGTCTGTTTTGTTAAAGAGCGGCCGCCTCGGCGTTGGCCGGTGCAGCGAAGAGGCCGAACTATACGGGGTTCTTTTTGGGGCCGTCAACACCCGCGTGAGAAAAACTTGCGGAGATTGCAGCGGGGCCGATGGATCAAGCACTTGCGTGACAGCGGTGTGACGGCCACGACAGCCGCACCCCCGCCCTGGCGGCGCCTGGTGGCAGATCAGGCAGTGAGCGTGACCCGCGCGAACCGCCGCTTCCCCACCTGCGCGACCACGGTCGCGGGGCCGTCGACCACAGCCTCTCGGCTGGAGACCTTCTCGCCATCGATGCGGACGCCGCCGCCGGCCATCTGGCGGAACGCGTCAGAGGTACTGTCGACGAGGCCGGCTTGTTTCAGCAACGCTGCCACGCCGATCGACGCCGCACCACCCAGTGACAGCGTCACCTCGGGGATGTCATCGGGGATCGCCCCGGCCTTGAAGCGCAACTCGAAGTCGGCCAGCGCCGCCTCGGCCGCGGCGCGGTCGTGGAAGCGCGTGATCATCTCCTGGGCAAAAGCAACCTTGATGTCGCGCGGGTTGCGTCCCTCTGCCACCGAGCGGCGGTCAGCCTCGATCTCGGCCAGCGAGCGGAACGAGAGCAGCGTCATGTAGCGCCACATCAGCTCGTCAGACACGCTCATCAGTTTGCCGAACATGTCGTTGGGCGCCTCGGCGATGCCGATGTAGTTGCCCAGCGACTTGCTCATCTTCTGCACGCCGTCGAGCCCCTCGAGGATCGGCATGGTCAACACCACCTGTGGGCTCTGACCCATCTGCTTCTGCAACTCGCGACCCATCAGCAGGTTGAACTTCTGGTCGGTGCCGCCGAGTTCGACGTCGCTCTTGAGCGCGACCGAGTCGTAGCCCTGGATCAGCGGATAAAGGAACTCGTGGATGGCGATCGGCTGGCCGGCGGCGTAGCGCTTGGAGAAGTCGTCGCGCTCGAGCATGCGCGCCACCGTGCTGCGGGCGGCAAGGCTGATCATGTCGGCGGCCGACATCTTGCCCATCCAGTCGGCGTTGAACACGACCTCGGTGCGTTCCGGGTCAAGGATCTTGAACACTTGCCTCTGGTAGGTCTTGGCATTCTCGACGACCTCCTCCGTGCTCAGCGGCTTGCGCGTGACATTCTTGCCGGTCGGGTCGCCGATACGCCCGGTGAAGTCGCCGATCAGGAATAGAACGTGGTGGCCGAGGTCCTGAAAGTGCCGCAGCTTGTTGATCAGCACGGTATGGCCGAGGTGCAGGTCCGGCGCGGTCGGGTCGAAGCCGGCCTTGACGCGCAGCGGGCGGCCTGTCTTGAGCTTGTCGACGAGTTCCGCCTCGACGAGGATCTCCTCGCTGCCACGGCGGATGAGTTCGAGGGCGTCTTGCCAGGGGGTATCGGACATCGGGACGATCACTGGATGCAGGTATTGGCGTCAGGTACGCGGAAAGCGGGTGTCACGGCCGCCTCAGTGATGATGGCCTGGCGTCAGGTGCGGTGCCCGGCCAGCGGTGTGGGCATGGTGTGGGCGGGCGAGGTGCTCGCCATGGCTGCGGACGAGTTGTGGCAGCAGCGACCCGGCCACCATGCCGAGCAGGCTCATGCCAAGGCCAGCGAGTTGCGGCGGCAGCAGGGCCTCGTCACCCAAAATGAACTCGGTCACGAGCCAGCCACTGATGCCCAGCACGATGGCGGCGTACGCGCCCTGTGTGGTCGCGCGAGACCACAACGCGCCGAATACCAGGGGCACGAAGGCGCCGGCCAGCGTCACCTTGTAGGCGTTCTCGACCATCTTGAAGATGGATGCGTTTGTGTTGAGGGCAAAGGCCAGCACCAGAATCGCAAAGCCGACGATGGTCGACCGCATCACCCAAAGGAAGCGGTGGTCAGGCATCTCGGGGAAGGCGCCACGGATGATGTTCTCGGCGAAGGACACCGAAGGGGCCAACAGCGTCGCCGATGAGCAACTCATGATGGCGGACAGCACGGCACCGAAGAAGAT
>DALYGT010000257.1:0-2490 GCA_031971375.1 Burkholderiales bacterium
GTTTGACGGTCGAGTTTCCGCGGCATTGGGCGCAAGTTAGAATGCGCGCCGGGGGTTCGCCGCTGCATCCGTCTCGACTGACCGTCGAGTCGCATGGCCGTTGTCACGAGATTGGTCGCTTCCTCAACGAGCAGGAGCGTCAAAGCCTCGCGCGGCGACTGCGCTGCCTGATTGGCCGCGTCGACGAATCCCCGCCGCTGCCGGTGCCAAGCAAACCCGAATAGCGGGGAACGCGCGCCGACGGCGCCGGTCTATTTCCTTGAAATTTCTTTGAGCATTCGGACGGATCATGACCAAGACACTGCGCTTCGCCTCCTCCGCCGCCCTCGCGACCCTGGGCGCCCTTGCTCCGCTCGCGGCCCATGCCGAGTGGGGCAATCTCAACATGCCGGTCGGGGTCACCGAACTCTCAAAACAGATCTACTCCCTGCACATGACCATTTTTTGGTGGTGCGTGGCCATCGGTGTGTTCGTGTTCGGCTGGATGATCTGGTCGCTGGTGGCCTTCCGCAAGTCGCGCGGCGCAGTGGCCGACACCACCATGCTGCACAGCACCCGGGTCGAAATCGTTTGGACGCTGGTGCCAGTGGTGATCCTCGTGATCATGGCGATTCCGGCGGCGCGCACCTTGATCGCGATCGAGGACACGCGCAACACCGAAATCAGCATCAAGGCGACCGGCTACCAGTGGCGCTGGCAATACGAATATCTCGGCGAGGGCGTGAGCTTTTTCTCCGCCCTCGATCGGGCGAGCGACGAGGCCCGCCAGTTGCAGTCCGGGGTCGATCCGAACACGGTACCGGACTACCTGCTCAACGTCGACAATCCGCTGGTGGTGCCCGAAGACACCAAGGTGCGCATGCTGCTCACCGCCAATGACGTCATCCACGCTTGGTGGGTGCCGGCCTTCGGCATGAAAAAGGACGCGATCCCGGGCAACGTCAACGAACTCTGGTTCAAGGTCGACAAGGGCAAGACCGGAATCTACCGCGGCCAATGCGCCGAGTTGTGCGGGCGTGATCACGGCTTCATGCCGGTGGTCGTCAAGGTCGTAACCAAGCAGGAATTCGCGGCCTGGTTGGCCGCAAAGAAATCCGCCGCCGACCCGGCAGCCGCGCCCGGCCCGACGAGCGACGACGCCGCGCCGACGGTCGCCGCGCTGCCCGCCGCGCCACGCGGCTAACGATTCCCCCAAACTCCACCGCTCATAGATCACATCCACGGAACACGCCGTCAGAGAGAACCGCCATGGCCAACACTGCGATCCACGATCACGCGCACGACGACCACGACCACAAGCCGACGGGCCTGAAGCGCTGGCTGTATGCGACCAACCACAAGGACATCGGCACGATGTACCTCGTGTTCGCCTGCGTGATGTTCTTTGTCGGCGGCGCGATGGCACTGGTGATCCGCGCAGAGTTGTTCCAACCCGGCCTGCAGTTCGTCGACCCGGGCTTCTACAACTCCATGACCACCATGCACGCGCTGATCATGATCTTCGGCGCGGTCATGCCGGCGTGGACCGGGCTCGCCAACTGGATGGTGCCCATGCAAGTCGGCGCACCCGACATGGCACTGCCGCGCCTCAACAACTTCAGTTTTTGGCTGCTGCCGTTCGCCTTCACGCTGCTGTTGCTGACCCTGTTCGTGCCGGGCGGCGCGCCCGCGGGCGGCTGGACGCTGTATCCGCCCCTGTCGCTGCAGGCGGGTGACAGTTTCCCGATGACCATCTTCGCCATCCATCTCATGGGCGTCTCGTCCATCTTGGGTGCGATCAATGTGGTCGTCACCATCCTCAACATGCGCGCCCCGGCCATGGGGCTGCTCAACATGCCGCTCTTCTGCTGGACCTGGCTGATTACGGCCTACCTGCTGATCGCGGTGATGCCGGTGCTCGCGGGCGCGGTGACCATGCTGCTGACCGATCATTTCTTCGGCACCGCGTTCTTCACGGCGGCCGGTGGCGGCGACCCGGTGATGTTCCAGCACATCTTCTGGTTCTTCGGCCACCCTGAGGTCTACATCCTCATCCTGCCCGCCTTCGGCGTGATCTCCGAGATTATCCCGACCTTCTCGCGCAAGCCGCTGTTCGGCTATGTCTCGATGGTCTACGCCTCGGCCTCGATCGCGTTCCTGTCGTTCATCGTCTGGGCACACCACATGTTCACCGTGGGCATGCCGCTCGCGGGTCAACTGTTCTTCATGCTCTCGACGATGCTGATCGCGGTCCCGACCGGCGTCAAAGTATTCAACTGGTGTGCGACGATGTGGAAGGGTTCGATCAGCTTCGAAACGCCGATGTTGTTCGCGCTCGCCTTCCTGTTCCTGTTCACCATCGGTGGTTTCTCGGGGCTGATGCTCGCCATCGTGCCGGCGGACTTCCAGTACCACGACAGCTATTTCGTGGTCGCGCACTTCCACTATGTGCTGGTGCCGGGCGCCGTGTTCGCCATCATGGCGGGCGTGTACTACTGGCTGCCGAAGTGG
>DALYGT010000258.1:0-2475 GCA_031971375.1 Burkholderiales bacterium
TCGATTTAAAGCGCTTTGCAGAACCGGGTCGGGTACGACTCGCCGCTTGAGCGGGGGCGCGACAGCTCCCGTCATCGGCATAGGGTCACGACACCTTGCATCCCGAGGGGATAAAGCAAAAAACTTTTGCTACGGATCAATACATTACGATGACATTGCGCTCAAATTGTTGGAATGATTAAATCCGCCCACACCAAAACACACCCAGTATGAGGTAATCCATTTATGCCCGATCTTGCATATGTCCGGTTCCAGAGTCTGATGCGCGCCGTACATAAAGGCGACAGCGATGCACGCCGGGTCGACGACCTTCTGGCCTACCTGTATGAGGTTGCACGAGCCAACCGCCAAGTCAACATGACCGACCTCGTCAAGCAGGAGAGCTTCGGCACCCTGCAGACGCTGACCAAATACCTGCGTCGCATGACCCACGAAGGGCTGGTCGCCGTGAACCCAGGATCAGACCGACGCACCAGCATGGTCTCGCTCACGCCCAAGGGCATCTCCCGGCTCAATGAGCGCGAGCAGTTGTTGTTGCAAGCCGTGGGCCGCTGAGTTCTCGCCTGCGCTGCAAGCGCGGACACAAAAAAGCCCGCTTGCGCGGGCTTTTTTGCACCAATCGGGGGCGGCCGTAGCCAACCCCTGGGATCAGCTGGCAGCAATCTGGTCGGCCTTGGCGATCAGCGCCTCGGCCATGCGGATCGAGGCGATGTCGATCAGACGACCATCCAGCGACACGGCGCCCTTGCCTTCCTTGGCAGCCTGCGCCATGGCCTCGAGGATGCGGCGAGCCTTGCTCACCTCAGCCTCGGACGGCGTGAAGACCTGGTTGGCCAACTCGATCTGGCTGGGGTGGATCGCCCACTTGCCTTCGTAACCGAGGACCGCGCAGCGATTGGCGGCCGAGATGTAACCATCCGGATCACCGAAATCACCGAACGGGCCGTCGATCGGACGCAATCCGTAGGCGCGGCAAGCGACCATCATGCGGGTCTGCGCAGCGTGCCAGGGGTCGGTCCAGAAAGCGTCGCGGTGTCCGTTCTCGTCTTTGTCGGTCAGCACCACGCTGTCCTTGTTCACACCGCCGATCACCGTGGTCCGGGCGCGGGTCGACGCGGCGTAGTCGGCCACACCAAAGCTCATCGCCTCAAGGCGCTTGCTCGACTGGGCGATGGCTTCGACATTGGCCATGCCGAGCGCGGTCTCGATCAGCACTTCGAAGCCGATGCGCTTGGTGCGCTTCTTGGCGGTCTCGATCTGGGTGACCATCATGTCGATGGCGTAGACATCCTGTGGCACACCGACCTTGGGGATGAGGATCATGTCGAGGCGCGGGCAGGCTTCGACGATGTCGACCACGTCGCGGTACATGTAGTGGGTGTCCAGACCATTGATGCGGACCATCATGGTCTTGTTGCCCCAGTCGATGTCGTTGAGGCCCTGGATGATGTTCTTGCGCGCCTGCTCCTTGTCGTCTGGCGCGACCGCGTCCTCGCAGTCGAGGAAGACGACGTCGGCCTTGCTGGCGGCGGCCTTCTCGAACATGCCCGGGTTGGAGCCCGGCACGGCCAGCTCGGATCGGTGCAGGCGCGGGGTGGCCTGCTCAACGGCGTAGAAACTCATGTGTATCTCCTGACGATGCACCGGACCCAGCGGCCCGGCGGATGGTGGGCGAACTGACGAAAGCCAGCACGCCTTTATACGGAATCAGCTGCGAAATTGAAAAGGGGGGCTAGAGCCCCCCCTTGTGGTCAAGGTCTTACGCAGCCTTCTTGCGCTTGAGCGCCTCGAGCACGGTCTTGCCGAAGTCGTTGGCGCTGGGTGCGACCAACAGTCCGAACGACTTCATGATCTCCGATTTCTCGGCGGCCGAGTCGCCCGACGCCGAGATGATCGCGCCGGCGTGGCCCATGCGGCGGCCCTTCGGCGCGGTCAGACCGGCGACGTAGCCGACCACCGGCTTGCTCATGTTCTTGCTGACCCATTCGGCGGCCTCGGCTTCCTGCGGGCCACCGATCTCGCCGATCATGATCACGGCCTCGGTCTCGGGGTCGTTCTCGAAGCGGACGAGGTGGTCGAGGAAGCTCGAGCCGTTGATCGGGTCACCACCGATACCGACCGAGGTGGTCACGCCCAGACCGACGTCACGCAGCTGCTCGGCAGCCTCGTAGCCCAGCGTACCCGAGCGCGACACGATGCCGATGCTGCCGCGCTTGTAGATGTGCCCCGGCATGATGCCCAGCATGGCCTTGCCGGCCGAGATGATGCCGGCGCAGTTGGGGCCGACGATGGTGGTGCGCTTCTCCTTGGGGTAGCGCATCAGGTAGCGCTTGACGCGCATCATGTCCTGGGCGGGGATGCCGTCGGTGATGATGCACACCAGGTCGAGGCCCGCGTCAGCGGCTTCCATCAGCGCGTCGGCAGCGAAAGGTGGCGGCACGAAGGCCAAGCTGGCGCGGGCGCCGGTGGCGTCCA
>DALYGT010000259.1:0-2462 GCA_031971375.1 Burkholderiales bacterium
CAATCGTCCCCACATTCACGTGCGGCTTGGTCCGCTCGAACTTTTCCTTTGCCATGATGTGCGCTCCTGGGTGCTGAGGTGATTACTTCTTGTTGATGATCGCGTCGGCGACGTTGCGCGGCGCTTCCGAGTAATGCTTGAACTCCATGGTGTACGTGGCCCGGCCCTGCGTCAGCGAACGCAGGGTCGTGGAGTAGCCGAACATCTCCGAGAGCGGGACCTCGCAGCGGATCGCCTTGCCACCGCCGGTCATGTCGTCCATGCCCTGGATGACGCCGCGGCGGGACGAGAGGTCGCCCATCACGTCGCCCATCTTCTCTTCCGGGGTCTCGACCTCGACCGCCATGATCGGTTCGAGCAGGACCGGCTGGGCCTTGCGGCAACCGTCCTTGAACGCCATCGAGGCGGCCATGCGGAACGCGTTCTCGTTCGAGTCGACGTCGTGGTAGGAGCCGTCGAACAGGGTGGCCTTGATGTCGACCACCGGGAAGCCGGCGAGGACGCCGTTGCCGAGGGAGTCGATCAGGCCTTTCTCGACCGCAGGGATGTATTCGCGCGGCACGGTACCGCCCTTGATGGCGTCGACGAACTCGAAGCCCTTGCCCGCTTCGGCCGGCTCGAGCTTGAGCCAGACGTGGCCGTACTGGCCGCGACCGCCCGACTGCTTGACGAACTTGCCCTCGATCTCGACCGAGCCACGGATCGCTTCGCGGTAGGCCACCTGCGGCGCGCCGACGTTGGCCTCGACGTTGAATTCACGCCTCATGCGGTCGACGATGATCTCGAGGTGGAGCTCGCCCATGCCCGAGATGATGGTCTGACCGGATTCTTCGTCGGTGCGCACGCGGAACGACGGGTCTTCCTGCGCCAGACGGCCCAGCGCCAGACCCATCTTCTCCTGGTCGGCCTTGGTCTTCGGCTCGACGGCGACGTGGATCACCGGCTCCGGGAACTCCATCCGCTCCAGGGTCACGACGGCTGCCGGGTCGCACAGCGTCTCGCCGGTGGTCACCTGCGAGAGACCGATGGCGGCGGCGATGTCGCCCGCGCGCACCTCTTCGATCTCTTCACGCTTGTTGGCGTGCATCTGAACCAGACGGCCGATGCGCTCCTTCTTGCCCTTGATCGGGTTGTAGACCGAGTCGCCGGTCTTGACCACGCCCGAGTAGACGCGGATGAAGGTGAGCTGGCCGACAAACTTGTCGGTCATCAGCTTGAAGGCCAGGGCCGAGAACTTCTCGCCGTCATCGGCACGACGGGTCACCGGCTCATCGCTCTCGCTGGTGCCGTCGACAGGCGGAATGTCCACCGGGGCCGGCAGAAACTCGATGACGGCGTCGAGCATAGCCTGCACGCCCTTGTTCTTGAAAGCCGAGCCACAGAGCATGGGGACGATCTCGCCCTTGATGGTGCGGTCGCGCAGAGCTTTCTTGAGTTCTTCCTCGGACAGGTCGCCCTCACCGAGGTACTTCTCCATCATCTCCTCGGAGGCCTCGGCAGCGGCTTCGAGCATCTTCTCGCGCCACTCGGCGGCCTTGGCGGTAAGCTCGGCGGGGATCTCGCCGTATTCAAACTTGGTGCCTTGGCTTGCATCGTCCCAGATGATCGAGCGCATCTTGATCAAATCGACCACGCCCGAGAAACCCTCTTCGGCGCCGATCGGGATCTGCACCGGGATCGGGTTGGCCTTCAACCGGGCACGCATCTGGTCGTGCACCTTGAAGAAGTCAGCACCCTGGCGGTCCATCTTGTTGACGAATGCGAGGCGCGGCACGCCGTACTTATTGGCCTGACGCCACACCGTCTCCGACTGCGGCTGAACACCGCCCACCGCGCAATACACCATGCACGCGCCATCCAGGACGCGCATCGAGCGCTCGACCTCGATGGTGAAGTCGACGTGACCCGGGGTATCGATGATGTTGATGCGGTGCTCGGGGAAGTTGTTGGCCATACCCTTCCAGAAGCAGGTCGTGGCCGCCGAGGTGATGGTGATGCCGCGCTCCTGCTCCTGCTCCATCCAGTCCATCGTCGCGGCGCCTTCGTGCACCTCACCGATCTTGTGGTTGACACCCGTGTAGAACAGGATGCGCTCGGTGGTGGTGGTCTTGCCGGCGTCGATGTGCGCCGAGATGCCGATGTTGCGGTAACGCTCGATGGGGGTGGTGCGGGCCACGGTACTGTCCTTGGATACGGGTGATGCGGTTTAGAAGCGGAAGTGCGAGAAAGCCTTGTTGGCTTCAGCCATGCGGTGCACTTCTTCACGCTTCTTGATGGCGCCGCCGCGATTCTCGGAGGCTTCGATCAGTTCGGCGGCCAGGCGCGCGTCCATCGACTTCTCGCCACGCTTGCGGGCGGAGTCGCGCAGCCAGCGCATGGCCAGCGCAGCGCGGCGGGACGGGCGGACCTCGACCGGCACCTGATAGTTGGCTCCACCGACACGACGGCTCTTGACTTCGACC
>DALYGT010000260.1:0-2460 GCA_031971375.1 Burkholderiales bacterium
GCAGTGGCGTGTTTGAGACAATGCCACCGTCCCAGAAATAGTCGGTCCCTATCTTGACCATCGGCAGGGCAGGCGGAAGCGCCCCGCTGGCCATGATGTGCTCGGGCTCGATGTCTTCGGTCTGGTTGTCGAAGAAGATGAAGTTGCCGCTCAACACGTTGACCGCGCCCACGGCGAAGTGGATCGGCCCATCGTTCAAGCGATCAAAATCGACCAGTCGCAGCAGAGTATCTCGCAGCGGGTCGGACTCATAAAAGCTGGTGGCATGTTCGGAGCCGGTCAACGCAGTCCAAGGGTTGAGCTTGCGCGGCGCAAAGAAGCCCGGCTGCCCGGCCATCATGGTGACCATGGAACTGTTGGCGTTGCGGATCTTGCGGAAGATGTCGCCATCCGGGGTGAACGCCCAGATCTTGCGGTCGGAGATGGTCTCCCAGAACTCTCGAAGGCGCGGCAAACGGTCGCGCGGCTCGTTGCCAGCAATGATCGCCGAGTTGATGGCACCGATAGAGACGCCGCTTACCCAGTCCGGCTCAATGCCGGCTTCGTGCATGGCCTGGTAGACGCCCGCCTGGTAGGCGCCCAGTGCGCCGCCACCTTGCAAGACCATCGCGACGCGGTCGCATCGTTCGGGCCGCCACGGGCCCGATGGTGTTTGGGGCGCCCTCTTCCGGCGAATCGCAACGGCTTGGCTCACAAGTCACTCCCTTGACAAAGCTCCCCGGAGGTTGCCAAGAGAATGTTGCGAAAATTGTGGTGGTCGCTAGCGCGACCCGACTGCTCCCAGGTCCGGGCCACCAAGTGTAGAGCGCAGCGACGCCAGGATGGCGCGGCAGAGTTCGAGGTGGCTATGGTCGAGTGGACCCTTGGCGCCGGCCTCGACCACCGACTCGATGAGCAGCGCAGCCATCTCGTTGCGCTGCCGCGCGCCTGCCAACGCGGTCTGCAGCTCGCCGATGAAGCCGTCGCGCGCGTCGATCTCGCGCAGCAGTGGGTCCCAGTGCGACGAGCGATGCCTGTGCATCAGGCTCTCGACCGTCCCCGGGTTGGCGCTGAGGAACTCGGGGTTGAAGTCGTCGAGGACAAAGTCCTGCAGCTCGGGGACCTCGTGGAGCATGGCTTCGGTGAGCCGCTGGAAGCCCATGCTCCAACCGGCGTAATAGCGACGATCGGTCGTCTCACGGCGCAACACGCGGAAGTTCTTGTGGCGCGGATCCTGCTCGATCTTGGCCATGAGGGCATCGACCGCCTCTGCCTCACCTTCGATCGTCTGCAGGAAGCAGCCGTTGCCGTGGATCAAAAGGCCGGTCAAGCCGAGCGCCGGGTTGTTGAGGTGACAGGTCCTCAACAGCTCAAGCAACATCGTCGGGGACCAGGGCTCGCGCTCCTCGCTGAGGTAGGTGATGCGGATCATGTGTGCCTCGCTGCAACAGGAAAGACCGGATACCGCGACTGCAAACATCGACTACAAGGGATTTTTTACCACAAACTCGTTGCGGCACACATGACGCTGCATCGTGCCCCGCAACCCAGCCGCACCGGTCCTGCCGATGGCACAGACCCGGCGCCGGTCAATCCTTGAACGCCTCGACCGGGATCTTGATGACGACCTCGTCGGCGACCGCCGGCAGGTACTTCTTCATGCCCCACTCGGAGCGCTTGATGGTGGTGCTGATGTCCGCCGCGCAAAGGGCCTTCTTGTTGATCGGGTGGGTGCCGCAGGTGAAGCCGGCGATCTTGAGCGACACCGGCTTGGCGACGCCAAGCAACGTCAGCATGCCCTCGGCAGCCACCGGCTTGTCGCCCTCGAAGCTGAACTTGTCAGCGGTGAATACCATGTTGGGAAACTCCGCGGCGTTGAAGAAATCTTCACCGCGCATGTGCTTGTCCCAGTCGTCCAGACCCATGTCGACCGAGGCGCTGTCGATCTTGATGTCGACGCTGCCAGTCTTGGCGGCGCGGTCGAGGGTGATCTTGCCCTCGGTCTTGTTGAAGCGCCCGCGCTGAGTCGAGAAACCCAGGTGGTTGATCTCGAACACCGGAAAGGTGTGGCGGGCGTCGATGGTGAAACTCTCGGCCGCCAGCGCGGGGGCAGCGAGGACAAGGGCGACGAATCCGGTTGCGATGCGCTTCATGCGAACTCCTGAACGGGGGTTTGGGGTGAATGCCAGAGACGTCCGCTCAGCTCTTCTTGCTGGCGACGAGCAGGCGGAACCTGATCTGGACGTCGTTGGCGACGGTGTCGAAGTCGGCCCAAACGCCCTGGCCGATGCCGAAGTCGGCGCGGCGGATGGTGACGGCACCGTCAAACTGGGTGAAGGCGCCCTGCGGCGTCATGGTGAAGGGCGCCACCACGTCGCGGGTCTTGTCGCGGATGGTGAGCTTGCCTGCGACCTCAAAGCGATTGCCGCCGAGCGCCTTGACGCTGCTCGAGACGAATGTCGCCTTGGGGAACTGCTTGAC
>DALYGT010000261.1:0-2457 GCA_031971375.1 Burkholderiales bacterium
TGTGCGCGACGACGAGCTTCCGGTGTTCTGGGCCTGCGGCGTGACGCCGCAGTCGGTGGTGATGGCGGTCGGCCTTGACTTCTGCATCACGCACTCGCCGGGTTGCATGCTCATCACCGACCTGCTCAACGAACAGTTGGCCAGCTTCTGACGGCCCTCGGCAACTTGGCAACTTGGCACCTTCGCCCCGGTCCGTTCACTCAAGCGACCGCTTCGCTTTTTTCAACCCCGCCATTCACAGGCGGACCCACAGGAGACCCACGATGAAGACCCTCGGCACTTTTTCCTCGGCGATCGCGATCGCCGCGGCCACCCTGCTGGCCCCCAGCGCACACGCGCAGAAGATCGCGGTGCAGGCGATCACCCAGGTGGCGCCCAACCTGCCGCAGTACACCAAGGTCGACCAGGTGCTGCTGCGCGACGGCTTGTCCAAGGCCACCGGTGGCCGCGTGGAGGTAACGCTGGCCTCGTGGCCCGAGCGCAACGTCAACGGCCCCGAGGTGCTGCGCCTGGTTCGCTCGGGCCAGGTCGACATCGCGGCCGGCCCGCTGACCACCGTCTCCGGCGACGTGCCCATGCTCGACGGTGTGGACCTCGCCGGCATGAACAGCGACATCCGCCAGGCCCGTCGCGTGGCCGACGCCATGATGCCGGTGGCCAACCGCGAGCTCGAGCGCCTGGGCATCAAGCTGGTCGCCACCTACCCGTTCTCGGGCCAGATGCTGTTCTGCCGCAAGCCGATCGCGACGCTGACCGACATCAAGGGCATGAAGGTGCGCACCAACGGCCCGTCGGCTGCCGATCTGGTGAAGGCGCTGGGTGGCCAGCCGGTGTCGCTGGCCTTCGGTGAGGTCTACACCGCGCTGGAGCGCGGCACCGTCGATTGCGGCATCACCGGCTCGGGTTCCGGCAACGGCGTGAAGTGGCCGGAGGTCACCACCCACCTCTACACGCTGCCGCTGTCCTGGTCGACGGCCGGCTACTACGTGAACCTGGCGTGGTGGAACAAGCTCGAGCCGGCGATCCGCGCCCAGTTCGAGAAGACCTTTGCCGAGATCCAGGAAGCGCAGTGGAATCTGGGCGTCGAGGCCACCAACGACGGCGTGGCCTGCAACGTCGGTCGCGCGGATGGCTGCAAGCTGCACACGCTGGTCAAGAAGCCGATGACCGAGGTGAAGGCGCAGGGCAACATGGTCGCGCTGCTGCAGAAGGAGCTGGCCGAAGACGTGCTGCCGGGCTGGATCAAGCGCTGCGGTGACCGCTGCGCCACGGTCTACAACGACGTGATCGCGCCGATCACCGGCATCAAGTACCAGGCCCGCTGATCCGTGTACCGAGCACTCGCCTGGCTGAACGGCCGGATGCTGGTGGTGGCGGGGTGGTGTTACCTCGCCATCACCGGGCTGATCACCTTCGACATCGTCGCCCGGCGACTGCTCGGCTTCTCCACCGAGGCCACCACCGAACTGACCGGCTACCTGATGGCCATCGGCATGAGCTGGGGCCTGGCCGGTACCCTGCTGGAACGCGGCCATGTGCGCATCGACGTGCTGGTGCGGCGCCTGCCGCTCGGCGCCCGCGTCTGGCTGCACATCGCTTCGCTGGTGGCGATGGTGGCGACAACCGCGTTCTTCCTGTACGGCGCGTTCAGCCTCGCGCGCGACTCGTTCGAGCTCGGCTCGACCGACCTGTCTTCGCTGCGCACGCCGATGGCCGTACCGCAGGGCCTGTGGGCAGCCGGCTTCGCGCTGCTGCTGCTGACAGCACTGGCGCTGGTGCTGCGTTCGGTCGCGGGCGTGCTGCGCGGCGAAGCCGATCAAGTCGATCGCACGCTGATGTCGCGCACCTACGAAGACGAGGCCGCTGAAACCCTGGAGGCGGTCGGCGCGGCCCCAGCAGGCGACGCCGCCGCGGCAGCGCACAAGGGACGCGCCCCATGATCGCCGTCGTCTTCATCGTGATCATGGGCGTCGTCATCGGCGCCCTGTCGCTGTTTGGCCCGGCCGGGGCCTCCGCGGCGGCAGCCCAGGTGCCCTGGTGGGCGCTGCTGGCCTTGCTGCTGGCCTTCGTCGGCTTCTTTGCTGCCGGCATCTATGTCGGGGTGGCGCTGGGCCTGCTGGCCCTGCTGGCGGGCTTCGGCCTGTCCGACCGGCCGTTCTGGAACTTCATCGGCGAGATGCTGTGGGGACCGTCGACCAACTTCGTGCTGGTGTCGGTGCCGCTGTTCCTGCTGATGGGCGAGATCATGCTGCGCGCCGACCTGTCCGAGCGCCTGTACCGCAGCCTCAATGTATGGATGGGCCGGTTGCCCGGCGGCATGCTGCACACCAACATCGTGTCGTGCGGGGTGTTCTCGGCGGTGGCCGGCTCGAGCGTCGCCACCGCCGCCACCATGGGCTCGGTGGCGCTGCCCTACTTCGAGAAAAGCCATTACCCGCCCAAGCTGGTGCTCGGCTC
>DALYGT010000262.1:0-2420 GCA_031971375.1 Burkholderiales bacterium
GACCACCTGCTGAGCCGACCCGCATGGAAGTCTCCCGCATCCGCGCCCTGCGCGGCCCCAATCTCTGGACGCGCGAGACCGCGATCGAGGCCATCGTCACGCTGTCTCCGGATGAGGCGCGGCTTGACGCCATGCCCGGCTTCGAGGCGCGGTTGCGAACCCGTTTGCCGATGCTGGGGCAACTCAAGGCATCCCCCGGCCAGAACGATGCCTCGCTGGCTCACGCGCTCGAGGCCGTGACACTTGCCCTGCAGACCGGTGCGGGATGCCCGGTGACCTTCAGCCGCACCGTCCACGCGGTGCGCGAGAACGTCTACCAGGTGGTGGTGCAATACAGCGAGGAGGCGGTCGGGCGGCTGGCCTTCGAGCACGCCGAAACACTGTGCCGCGCAGCACTCGCTGATTCGCCCTTCGACCTCGACAGCGCGCTGGCACAACTGCGCGAGCTGGACGAAGAAATCCGCCTCGGGCCGAGCACCGGCGCCATCGTTCAGGCCGCCACAGCTCGCGGCATCCCTTACCGTCGCCTCACCGAGGGCAGTCTGGTGCAGTTCGGTTGGGGATCGAAGCAAAAGCGCATCCAGGCGGCCGAGACTGGCCACACCAGCGCCATCGCCGAGTCGATCGCGCAGGACAAGGAGCTCACCAAAGCTTTGCTGCACGCCGCCGGCGTGCCGGTGCCGCTCGGCCGCACCGCGACCAGCCCCGCCGACGCGTGGGCCGCCGCCCGGGAGATCGGCCTGCCGGTGGTGGTCAAGCCGCGCGACGGCAACCAGGGCAAGGGGGTGGCGGTGAACCTGCGCTCAAAGGAAGCGGTCGAGTCCGCGTATGCGGTCGCCGAATCGTTCCGTGACGACGTCATGGTGGAGCGCTTCCTGCCGGGCAACGATTTCCGCCTGCTCGTCGTGGGCGACCGCCTGATCGCTGCCGCGCGCCGCGACCCACCGCTGGTCACCGGTGACGGCGTCCACACCGTCCGCCAGTTGGTCGACGAGGTCAACAAGGATCCGCTGCGCGGCGAGGGCCACGCCACCTCCTTGACCAAGATCCGCCTCGACGAGATCGCGCTGGCCACCCTCTCGACGGCCGGTCTGAGCCCCGACAGCGTGCCGGCGCGCGGGCAGCGGGTAGTGCTGCGCAACAACGCCAACCTCAGCACTGGTGGCACCGCGACCGACGTCACCGACCACGTCCACCCCAAGGTGGCGCAGCGCGCCGTACAGGCCGCGCAGATGGTCGGGCTCGACATCTGCGGCGTCGACGTGGTGTGCGACGGGGTGCACCGGCCGCTCGAAGAGACTGGTGGCGGCATCGTCGAGGTCAACGCCGCGCCTGGCCTGCGCATGCACCTCGCCCCCTCCTACGGCAAGCCGCGCGCGGTCGGCGAGGCCATCGTCGACCTGATGTTCCCGCACGGCGAGGACGGCCGCATCCCGGTGGTGGCGGTGTCCGGCACCAACGGCAAGACCACCACGGTGCGCCTCATCGCGCAGATGCTGCGCCAGTCGGGCAAGCGAACCGGCATGACGACGACCGACGGCGTCTACGTCGGCGAGCAGCTGATCGACGACGGCGACTGCAGCGGCCCCAAGAGCGCCCGCAACGTGCTGCTGCACCCGGACGTCGATGCGGCGGTGTTCGAGACCGCGCGCGGCGGCATCCTGCGCGAAGGCCTCGGCTTCGACCGCTGCGATGTGGCGGTGGTGACCAACATCGGCGTCGGCGACCACCTCGGCCTCAACTACATCAACACCGTCGAAGACCTCTCGGTGGTCAAGCGTGTCATCGTGCAGAACGTCAAACCTGACGGCACGGCCGTGCTCAACGCCGCCGACCCGCTGGTGCTGAAGATGGCCGACGCCTGCCTGTCACGCGTCACGCTGTTCGCCCGCGACCCCCGCCACGCCGCGCTGGTCGCGCACCGCGCGCGCGGCGAGCGGGTGGTCACGGTCGAGGCCCATGACGTGGTCTGCATCGAACGCGACGTCGTCGCGCGCATCCCGCTGCGCGATGCCCCACTCACGCTTGGCGGCGTCATCGGCTTCCAGGTCGACAATGTGCTCGCGGCGGTCGGTGCTGCCTGGGGGCTCGGCATCGGCTTTGACGACATCCGCACAGCGCTGAACGGCTTCGTCGGCGACATCGGCGTCACGCCCGGCCGTTTCAATGTTCTGCATCATGCCGGCGCGACGGTGATCGCCGACTACGGCCACAACCCCGACGCCATGGTGGCGCTGGCGGAAGCGGTGGATCGCATCGCCACCGGCAAGCGCGTGGTAGTGATCAGCGGTGCCGGCGACCGCCGTGACGAGGACATCCGCCGCCAAACCGAGATCCTCGGCGACTGTTTCGACGAGGTCATCCTCTACCAAGACGCCTGCCAACGTGGTCGCGAGGACGGCGAAGTGATCCGCCTGCTG
>DALYGT010000263.1:0-2418 GCA_031971375.1 Burkholderiales bacterium
GAGGCATGCAGACCCTCTGCGGACTGTTGACGCTCGAGGTGCTCGGAGGGGCCATCGGCAGGTTCGGGAAGGGTCTCGGCCAGTTCCTCGTCGAGGCTCAGCCAGCGTGAGCCCTTGCGACGCAAACGATCGAGACAGAGGTTGGCGGCGATGCGATGCAGCCAAGTCCCCACCGAAGACTGTCCACGAAACTGATCGCCGCGCTCCCACAGCGCCAGAAAGGTCTGTTGCGTCACGTCCTCGGCCTCGACCGGGTCGGCAAGCAATCGCGCCGCCAGCCGGTAGATGCCGGCCGAGTGGGCGGCGACGAGTTCGCGCGCGGCTGCAGCGTCGCCATCGCGTGCGCGCCACAGCAGACGCTGACCGGCCGCCCAGTCGGGCGTGGCGGCGTCAACGCGGGCCGTCATCCAGGGGCTCGCGCCAGCGTTCACGGTGTCGCCCCGGCATCCCTTCGAACAGCTTCTCGCGATCGCGGCGGATGGCTTCGCGCTCCTCCGGCGGCAGGCTGCGGATCATCGCCCGACGCTCCTCGCGCAGTCGTTGCCGCTCCGGCTCCGGCAGGCTCTGCCACATCTCGCGCATGCGACGGTGCAGCGTCTCATGGTCCTCGGGCGTGAGCGAGCGCATCACCTCATGCATCCTCGCGCGATAGGCGGCGCGTTCCTCGGGGCTCATCAGCCGCATCTGCTCGTGGCGCTGGCGCATCTCCTCGAGTGCCTGACGCGGCTCTCTGGGGGCCAGCAGCTGTTCGCGCGTCGGCGGCTCGAGCGGCTCGGCGGCGAGAGGCCCGGCAAGCCCCAGCAGCAGCAAGGCGGTGACGCAGTTCAGGGCGCGAAATCCGGCAGGGATCTTCATCGTGCCGGCCTACCAGTGACGGTGGCCGTAGCCATGGCCATAGCCCCAGTAACCCCCAAAATAGGGCCTCACCACCACTGCCGGACCGTAAGCTGGATAGTAGGGGGGCGCGTAGACCGGTGCCGGATAGACCACCGGGGCCGGATATGCCGCAGGTGCGGGATAGGTGACCGGGGCAGGATAGACATTGACGGGCGGCGCGACCGGCGCGCTGGCACCCTCAGGCACCACCGCAACGGCGATGCGGTCACCGGGGTCGCGGTCCATGCGGGTGCTGTATTGACGACCGTTGTACTCGTAGACGACGTCGTAGCCGACGATACGGTTCTCGTACTGGGTGGCGTTGGCGCAGACCTGGACCGGCTGGGTGGCCACCGGCCCCGGCGGATTGTCGATGCGGTCGCCCGCCACCGCACCGGCGATCACGCCGGCCGCCGCAGCGACCGCCTTGCCAGCGCCCCTGCCAACGGTACTGCCGAGCAGGCCACCGGCCACGCCACCGACGATGGCGCCGGCGTCCGAATGCGGCTGCAACACCGGCGCCAGCTGCGTCTGACAGTTCTGTACCGGCACCGCGACCTGCCGGGTGATGGCGGTCTTGCTGACCACGTTGGCAAACTCAGCGGCGCTGGCAGAGCCCGCTGCGCCGAGGGCGAGTGGCGCCGCGAGTGCGGCGCCGAGGATATGCGTTCTGGTGATGGTCGGTCTCATCCTGTCGATGTCCAAGGTTCTCGTTCGCCATGCGCGCGGGCTTGAGCAGCAAGCAGGCCCGCCACACCCCTTTGACGTCGGTTCTGGCGCGCTTCTTACGGTGAGAGATGCGCTGATCCCTTGCAAGATCGTCTGCAGGCTACCCGGAGTGGACTCGGGCGGTTCACCTGCACAGCAACACGGCAAGGTTCCTTTTGGGTTCTTTTCGGTCTAAAATGGCGACCTTGGGAGGTGCCCATGTCCATCAACGTCAAGCTGCCCGAATCGCTCGTCGAGAGCGCCAAACGCTACGGCGCCATTGAACACCGCTCGGTGCCCAAGCAGATCGAGTACTGGTCGCAGATCGGCAAGATCGCCGCAGAAAACCCGGACCTGCCGTTCAGCGTCATCCGTGACATCCTGATCGCCGATCAGGAACAACCCGTCGGCGAATACCGGTTCGGCTGACCCGCCCGCTCGCCCGATGCGACTGCTTGTTACGCCGACCTTTGAGCGCGCGGTCAAGAAAATGCACCGCCAGCAGAAGGCCACTCTCGACGAGGCGGTCCGAGCCATTGCCGACCAAGCGGAAATCGGTGAACCAAAGGCCGCCGACTTGGCCGGCGTTCGGGTCTACAAATTCCGCATGGACAACGTGCTCTGTCTGCTCGCCTACCGGATACTGGATGAGCAGACCATCAAGCTGCTGATGGTGGGACCCCACGAGAACTTCTACCGCGACCTCAAGCGTACCGGCCACTGATCGACTGTCACGCGACCTTCATCGAGGCCAACAGGGATCGTTGTCGGCAAAAACAAAAACGCCCGACCAAGAAAGGTCAGGCGTCGGGGTCTGGTGGCCAGGGGCAGAAT
>DALYGT010000264.1:0-2388 GCA_031971375.1 Burkholderiales bacterium
TGGCGTGCGAGCGCTCGGCCTTGGCCAGCGTCTCGAACCAGTCGGCGATCTCGTCAAAGCCCTCGTCGCGGGCGTCCTTGGCCATACCCGGGTACATGTCGGTGTACTCGTGGGTCTCGCCTGCGACAGCCGAGGCAAGGTTCTGCTCCGAGCTGCCGATCGGCAGACCGGTGGCCGGGTCACCGACTTGGGCCAGGTAGTCGAGGTGGCCATGCGCGTGGCCGGTCTCGCCTTCGGCGGTCGAGCGGAACAGCGCGGCGACTTCCGGATGGCCTTCGACGTCGGCCTTGTTTGCGAAGTACAGATAGCGACGGTTGGCCTGGCTCTCACCGGCGAAAGCGTCCTTCAGATGCTGGTGGGTCTTGCTTCCCTTGAGTTGCGGCATGTCAGTCTCCTCGGTTGCGGACGACGGCCCTGAGCAGAGCCGGCGTGGAAGATTTTCAAATTGATAGTCTATAACTCTCAGGCTGATAGATTTCTTCGAAGAAAGTTATCACCCAGCCGACCCGGACTATAGACGGACTGCGTGACAAATAAAAGATGCCCCAGGCGTTGCGTGCCGCGACGGGGTTCGAATCAAGAAAACAATGAGGGCCGGCTGACGCAGGGCAAGCCACGACATGACAGCCACGACCGTACGGAAGGTTTGCATGGCAGCCCGATCAAGGCCATAGTCCGTGGTCAGGATCTCTCCGGCGTCGCACGCAACGCTCCAACGTGCCGCCGACAACGCAGTCAGGAGACAGCGATGGACGACCTCGCGCCAGCAGACGCCGCAGCCTTGGGCCTCGACGACCCGTTCGCCCGGCAACTCATCCAAGTGGTCTACCGCAGCCGCAGCATCACCGACGCAAACGGCGAGCGCGACATCCTCGAGGCCTCGCGCCGCAACAATCCGGCGCGCGACATCACTGGTGTGCTGGTCTCGCACGGCGGCTGGTTCATGCAGGTGCTGGAAGGCCCGGCCGCAGAGGTGAGCGCCCTGCTGAAACGTATCGAGCAAGACAACCGCAACGGTCAATTCCTGCTACTGCGTGCGATGCCGATCGACACGCGCGACTTCGGCGACTGGTCGATGGGGTCGACCAGCGTCGATGAAGACCGCTTCCTGCAGATGCTTGTCGGGTTCATGAGCGGCAAGCCCGAATCGCGCCGACTCCTGCGCGATTTCATGCTGGGCGGGGGTGAACCCTGAGGGCCGCGGGTAGGCTCGGGCGCGTGTGTCGCAGTGCCGCAAAACAACAAGGCCGGCGCCACGGCCGGCCTTGTTGTTGAACTGGTGGCGAATCAGGGACTCGAACCCCGGACCTGCGGATTATGATTCCGTCGCTCTAACCGACTGAGCTAATTCGCCAGAGGGGCGGAGTCTAGGCCGCGTCGCGCGCGGGGTCAACCCGGACACGCGCGCTCAGCGCAGAATGGACGCGATGACACACACCACCACAGCCGCTGATCCAGCCGATGACCGTTTTGACGCCGTGGTCGCCGGCGGCGGCATCGTCGGAGCGGCGGCCGCGCTCGGCCTGCTGGCGCGCGGCGACCGCGTGGGCTGGCTGCGTCGGGCGCAAGCCATCCCGCCGCTGCCGCAGGGCTACGCGGCAAGGGTCTACGCGCTTTCACCCGGCAATCTGGCCTGGCTCGAGACCCTGGGCGCAGCGGCACACCTCGACACCAAGCGCATCGGCAGCGTGCGCGCCATGGAGATCCGGCCGCGCCACGGCGCCGGCCTCGACCTCTCGGCGCAGCAGGCTGGTGTGCCGGAGATGGCACTCATCGTCGAGAGCGACAACCTCCTGCTCGCGCTCGAAGCCACGGTGGCGGCGCATGGCGCGCGCATGGCAGCCCCGAGCAACGCGAGCATCGCCGGAATGCGCGAGCTCGGGCACAGTGCGTTGCAACTCGACCTCGACGACGGCACCCATCTCGCCACCCGCCTGCTTGTCGCGGCGGATGGTGCCCACTCGCCGCTGCGCACGCTGACGGGCATCGATACGTCGGCGAAGGACTACGGCCACCGCGCAGTGGTCGCCAACTTTGCCTGCGAAAAGCCGCACCGGGGCATCGCCTGCCAGTGGTTCGACAACGGCGCGGTCCTGGCGTGGCTGCCGCTGCCCGACCGGCATGTCAGCATGGTCTGGAGCTTGCCGGAGGCGCGCGCCGATGCGTTGTTGGCGCTCGACGAGGCCGCCTTCACGGCGCGAGTCGCCGCCGCCGGCAACCACCGCTGGGGCGCCATGACGCGCGTCTCGCAGCCGCAGGCCTTCCCGCTGCGCAGGCAGCGCGCGCGCCGGCTCACGGCCACGCGCATGGCGCTGGTCGGTGATGCCGCACACGTGGTCCACCCGCTCGCCGGTCAGGGCATGAACCTCGGCCTGCGCGACGTGCGCG
>DALYGT010000265.1:0-2366 GCA_031971375.1 Burkholderiales bacterium
GACCGCGACCCTGCCGCGCGCTCGACGTGGGAGGTCATCACCTGCTACCCGGGCGTGCACGCGCTCCTCGTCCACCGGGTCACGCACACGCTTTGGAACTGGCGGCTCAAATGGCTGGCGCGCTTCCTCTCGCACCTCATCCGTGGGCTCACCGGCGTCGAGATCCACCCCGGCGCGACCATCGGCCGGCGCGTGTTCATCGACCACGGCATGGGCGTGGTCATCGGCGAGACTGCGCACATCGGTGACGACTGCACGCTCTACCACGGCGTGACGCTCGGCGGCACCAGCTGGCGCGAGGGCAAGCGCCACCCGACGCTCGAGCCGGGCGTGGTGGTCGGCGCCGGCGCCAAGATCCTCGGCCCGATCACCATCGGTACCGGTGCGCGCATCGGCTCCAACGCGGTGGTGGTGCGCTCGGTGCCGCCGCACGCCACGGCGGTCGGCATCCCGGCGCGCGTGCTCGACGAGCCGGCGACCGGCAACGACTTCCAGCCCTATGCCGTCGGCACCGAGACCGACGACCCGCTGGCGCGCTCGGTGCAGGCGCTGGTCGACCAGAACGCCGCCACCGACCGGCAGATGGCGCAGGTGCTCGAGGCGCTGCGGCAGCTCGGCGTCGATCTGGGCGCCGATCGCGAGGTGGGGATGGGGTTTGAGCCGACCGCGACGAAGTCGCGCAAACCTGGCAACTAAGCCCGCGGCAGTTTTCCGAGCTACGCCACCACCGGGATCTTCCCGATCCGCATCTGCCACTCCTTCGGGCCGGTCTGGTGGACCGAGGTGCCGGCCGAGTCGACCGCCACCGTGACCGGCATGTCCTTGACCGTGAACTCGTAGACCGCCTCCATGCCGAGCTCGGGGAAGGCGACCACATGCGCCTCCTTGATCGCCTTGGAAACGAGATACGCCGCGCCACCGACCGCCATCAGGTAGACCGACTTGTGCTTGCGGATCGCCTCGATCGCCGCCGGGCCACGCTCGGCCTTGCCGATCATGCCGAGCAGCCCGGTCTGCGCGAGCACCTGTTCGGTGAACTTGTCCATGCGCGTGGCGGTGGTCGGGCCGGCCGGGCCCACCACCTCGTCGCGCACCGGGTCGACCGGGCCGACGTAGTAGATGAAGCGCCCACGGAAATCGACCGGCAGCGGTTCGCCCTTGTTCAGCATCTCGGTGATGCGCTTGTGCGCGGCGTCGCGGCCGGTGAGCATCTTGCCGTTCAGCAGCAGCACATCGCCCGGCTTCCAGCTCGCCACCTCTTCCGGTGTCACGCTGCCCAAGTCGACGCGCTTGCCCTTGCTGGTGTCGTAGGTCAGGCGCGGCCAATCGTCCAGACTCGGCGGGTCAAGGTAGACCGGCCCCGAGCCGTCGAGCACGAAGTGCGCGTGCCGCGTCGCCGCGCAGTTGGGGATCATGCAGATCGGCAGTGATGCCGCGTGGGTCGGGTAGTCGCGGATCTTCACATCCAGCACGGTGGTGAGGCCGCCGAGGCCCTGCGCGCCGATGCCGAGCGCGTTGACCTTCTCGTAGAGCTCGATACGCAGTTCCTCGATGCGATTCTGCGGGCCGCGGGCGATGAGCTCCGGCATGTCGATCGGGTCCATCAGCGATTCCTTGGCCAGCACCGCCGCCTTCTCTGCGGTGCCACCGATGCCGATGCCGAGCATGCCCGGCGGGCACCAGCCAGCGCCCATGGTCGGCACGGTCTTGAGCACCCAGTCGACGATGCTGTCGGACGGGTTGAGCATGACCATCTTGCTCTTGTTCTCGGAGCCGCCACCCTTGGCCGCGACCGTGACCTCGACCGTGTCGCCCGGGACGATCTCGTGGTGGATCACTGCTGGCGTGTTGTCCTTGGTGTTGACGCGCTTGCCGGCCGGGTCGGAGAGGATGCTGGCGCGCAGCTTGTTGTCCGGGTCCATGTAGGCGCGGCGCACGCCCTCGTTGATGGCGTCGTCGAGACTGCCGCTAAAGCCCTCCCAGCGCACGTTCATGCCGACCTTTACAAAGACGGTGACGATACCGGTGTCCTGGCACAGCGGCCGATGCCCCTCGGCACACATGCGCGAGTTGATGAGGATCTGCGCCATCGCGTCCTTGGCCGCGGCGCTCTGTTCGAGCTCGTAGGCGCGCGCCAGGTTGGTGATGTAGTCGACCGGGTGGTAGTAACTGATGTACTGCAACGCGCCGGCGACGCTGTCGATCAGGTCCTGCTGGCGGATTGTGGCGGGCATCGTGAACTCCTCGGGAAGCGAACGGCGCCTTGGGCTGCCGCTGCGAGTCGGTTTGGAAATCGGGCCCGAGATTATAGGCTCCGGCCCGGTGTGCCACCGAAGCACCCGGCTGCGTGCGACGCGGCCTGAACG
>DALYGT010000266.1:0-2347 GCA_031971375.1 Burkholderiales bacterium
GCCGTCGATGGCGCCAAGGTCTACAACGGCCTGTGCGCCGGCTGCCACGCCATCGGCGCAGCAGGCTCGCCCAAGGCCGGCGACAAGGGCGCCTGGGGGCCGCGCATCGCCAAGGGCAAGGACACGCTCTACAGCCATGCGCTCAACGGTTTCCAGGGCAGCAACGGCGTGATGCCGGCGCGCGGCGGAAACCCCAAGCTGACCGACGACGAGGTCAAGGCGGCGGTCGACCATCTGGTCAAGCTCGCCAGCTAAGCACCCTTCTGCAGCCGAGCCCGCATCGCTGCGATGCGTGCCGCCCCCTCTTCGCGACCGACCGGCTCCCGGTCCGGTGGCTTGACCGCCTCGCCCATCTCGCCGACGAAGCGCGAGGCCTCGCAGCTCATCCACTCACCGGCGCGCTTGCGCCGCTCGCAATGGCTCACCCACAGGGTGCGTCGCGCACGGGTGATGCCGACGTACATCAGCCGCCGTTCCTCCTCGAGCCGGCCCTCGTCCACCGCGTCGCGATGCGGCAGGATGCCCTCCTCCACGCCGGCGAGGAAGACATGATCGAACTCGAGCCCCTTGGCGGCGTGCAGGGTCGAGAGCTGCACCACGTCGGGCGTCTCGCCCTCGCGGCCCTCGAGCAAAGTGATGAGCGCGACCAGTTGCGCGAGGTCGAGCAGGTTGGCGCCGTCGGCCTCGCCCTTGCGCGCGATCCAGTCCATGAAATCGCAGACGTTACCCCAGCGCGTCTCGCCCGGCCGCCCGGGGTCGGTGTCCTGCAGGTGGAGCTCGTAGTCGATGGCGCGGACGAGGTCGCGCAGCACCTCGCCAGCCGGCTCACGCGCAGCGCGGTCCTGCATGCGGGCGATGAAGTCGCGGAAGGTGACGAGCGTCTCGAGCTGCCGCTCGGGGATGATGTCGTGGCAGTCCGGCCGGTCGAGCGCGGCGAACAGGCTGCAGCGGCCACGTGCCGCCAACCCACCCAGCTTCTCCAGTGTCGCCGCGCCGATGCCTCTTTTGGGTGTGGTGACGGCGCGGATGAATGCCGGGTCGTCGTCCTCGTTGCACAGTAGCCGCAGCCAGGCGCAGACGTCGCGGATCTCGGCGCGCTCGAAGAACGACTGCCCGCCTGAGACGCGATAGGGGATCTGCTGTGCCCGCAACGCCTCCTCGAACAGCCGCGCCTGGTAGTTGCCGCGGTAGAGGATGGCGTAGTCGGACCAGCGGTAGCCGCCGCGCAGCTTGTGCGCCTGCACGCGCATCGCCACCGCCTCGGCCTCGGCGGCGTCGTCGCGGTGCGCCAGCACCTCGACCGGGTCACCTGGCCCGAACTCCGACCAGAGCGACTTCTCGAACTGCTTGGGGTTGTGCGTGATGAGTGCGTTGGCGGCAGCGAGGATGCGCCCGCTCGACCGGTAGTTCTGCTCGAGCTTGATCACACGCAAGTCGGCGTAGTCACGCGCCAGCTGGCCAAGGTTGTCAGCGGACGCGCCGCGCCAGCCGTAGATGGCCTGATCGTCATCCCCCACCGCAGTGAAGGCGTGGCGCAGGCCGGTCAGCGCCCGCAGCAGGCGGTACTGCGCCGGGTTGGTGTCCTGATACTCGTCGACGAGCACATGCCGGAGCTTGCCTTGCCAACGCGCGGCGATCTCGGGGTCGCGCTCGAGCAGGCGCAGCGGCAGCGCGATGAGGTCATCGAAGTCCACCGCCTGCCACGCCAGCAGGGTCTGCCGGTAGCGTGCATAGAGGTCGAGCAGCCGCGCGTCGGCATCCTCACCCGGTGCGGCAGCCGCCTCCTCGGGGGTCAGCGCGGCATTCTTCCAGCGGCCGATAGTACCGGCGGCCTGACGTACCAGCTGACGGTCGGTGGTGCCGAGCAACTCGGCGATCAGGCCCTGGCTGTCGGTGGCGTCGAGGATGGAGAAACGCAGCCGCAGTCCGGCGGCGACGTGCTCGTCGCGCAGCAGGCGCAGGCCCAGCGCGTGGAAGGTGCTGACCCAGAGCCCCTTGGCACCCTTCTTCATCGCCTCATCGACGCGATCGCGCATCTCGCGCGCCGCCTTGTTGGTGAAGGTGATGGCGGCGATGCTGTCGGGGCGGTGATCGCAGCGCTCGATGAGGTGGACGATCTTTTGCGTGATGACGCGCGTCTTGCCAGAACCGGCCCCGGCCAGCACCAGCAAGGGCGTACCGAGGTGGCGAACGGCGTCAAGCTGGGCGGGGTTGAGGGCAGCCTCGGGCATGTTCGCGGGTCTGGTCGAGCGTGGGCGACGAAACCGTCGCCGACGCGCCGGTGTCGCTACTGAGGTGGAGGAATTGGAACCGCGCGGCGCATCCGGGGCACCACGCACCAGACAGC
>DALYGT010000267.1:0-2339 GCA_031971375.1 Burkholderiales bacterium
GCGCAGGCCATCCCCAATGTGGCGCCCGGCAAGGCCACGGCTTATTTCCGCAAGACCGAGTGCTTTTGCTTCACGCCGCAGCACTTCAAAATAAACGAGCAGCGCATCCTGCCGGTGCGCTTCGTGGTCGATCCGAACCTGCCGCGAAGCGTCGATCGACTCACCCTCTCCTACGTGTTCTACGACAACTCGACGCGGGTCGCCGCGCTGAACCAGGAATAAGCCCATGTCCAACGCTCACGCCTCCAGCTCCTCCTCCAAATACTACATTCCGCACGAGAGTCCGTGGCCGATCTACGGGTCGGCAACGCTGTTTGTGTTCATGATCGGCCTGTGTGGCTGGCTCAACGAATGGTACGGGCCTTGGGTGTTCGCAGTCGGCGCGTTGATGCTGATCGGGCTGTTCGTCGGTTGGTTCGCCGTCGTGATCGACGAGCATCAGCGCGGCATGTACAACGATCAGGTCGACCAGTCGTTTCGTATGGGGATGATGTGGTTTATTTTTTCCGAGGTGATGTTCTTTGCCGCGTTCTTCGGCGCGCTGTTTTACGCGCGCGAGTTGTCGGTGCCTTGGGCTGGCGGCGAAGGTTCAAAAATCTTCAACGGCCTGCTGCTCTGGAAAGACTATGTGCCGACCTGGCCGACCAACGGACCCGCGGCGCTTGGTCCACGCGATGACGGCAGTTTCGAAATCATCCCGGCCTTCGGATTGCCGGCGATCAACACCGCGATACTGCTGCTCTCCGGCGTGACCATCACCATCGCCCACCACGCGCTCAAGGAAAGCAACCTGCGCATCCTCAACATTTACCTCGCAGCGACCTTTTTGTTGGGCTTCCTGTTCGTCGGCCTGCAGGCCGAAGAGTACATGCACGCCTACAACGATCTCGGGCTGCAGCTCTCGACCGGTATCTACGGCTCGACGTTCTTCATGCTCACCGGCTTCCACGGACTGCATGTGACGCTGGGAGCAATCATGCTCGTGGTCATCTGGCTCCGCACCATGAAGGGACACTTCACCGCCGACAATCACTTCGGTTTCGAAGCCGTCGCGTGGTACTGGCACTTCGTCGACGTGGTCTGGCTCGGGCTATTCGTGTTCGTTTACTGGCTCTGACGGTCGGCTCGCGACGGCGGTGCGCCGCCGTCGACGGGTCAGTAACACCCTGCACGGGCCGGTTAGCCGGCCCGTGTTCGTTTCGGTCAGCGCCAAAGTTTGCGGGTGCTCAGCGGCCCGCGCCCAGCGGCGCGATCAACCCGGCGGCCCAGGCGGCGATCAACAACACGAACAGGCCCACCGACAAGGCGACGCGCACGGTCAAGGCGCGCACCATTTTCTTGGAGTCGCCCTTGTCGCGCATCATGTGAAAAAGCGCCGAGCCGAGGCTCAGCAGGATGCCGAGCATCACGATGCCGACGAGAAAACGGAACAGTTCCATGGCAGGTATTATAGGCGCCGTGCCGCTCCGTATCGCTTTTGCTCACCGCGCTTTTGGTTCAAGGGTGTTCGCGCCGTCTTGGCTGATGACGGCAGCGACGGTGCTGCTGCTGGTGCTGTTCGTCAACCTGGGCCGCTGGCAATGGGGCCGCGCGGAGTTCAAGCAACATCTGATGACCGAGTTCACGCGCCAAAGCGAGCGCGTGATCACGCTCGCGGGTCAAAGCCACGCGGCGTCCTTGCCGCGGTACGCACGCGTCGAAGCCACCGGTGTCTGGGACGGTTCCCGTCAGTTCCTGCTCGATAATCGGACGCGCGACGGCCGAGCGGGTTACGAGGTGCTCACGCCGTTGCGGCTGGGTGATGACCGTTGGCTGTTGGTGAATCGCGGCTGGGTTCCCTTCACGGGTTATCGAGATCGGTTGCCGGATGTGGCGCTCGGCGCGGTCTCGCTGCAGCAGGTTCGCGTGCGAGGCAGGCTAGACAATTTGCCGGTCGCGGGGCTGATCGGCGGTCGCGCGGCCCCCGCGCTCGCGGGTGCCTGGCCACGCCTGACCTCTTTCCCGGAAGAACGGGAACTCGCCGCCGCGCTCGGAGTCGACACCACGCGTGTGGAGCCGCGGGTGCTGCTGCTTGATGACGCGGCACCTGATGGGTATCGGCGAGGCTGGCGGCCGTTCGTCAAAGGTCCGGAGCAAAACTGGGCGTACGCCATTCAATGGTGGAGTTTTGCAGTTCTGCTGCTGGTGCTTTACGTGACTCTAAATCTCAAAAAACAGGACGCGGCATGAACCTCGAGGCCCCCAAACCGAGTCAGACGGCCAATCGCGGCGCATTGCTCGGGTTGGCCGCGTTGTTTTTTCTGCCGCTGATCGGCCCGTTCGGGTTGTACTACGCCGGC
>DALYGT010000268.1:0-2320 GCA_031971375.1 Burkholderiales bacterium
CGGTGCCGGCAAAAGCACGCACATCGCGCGACTGCACGAACACTTGCGCGCACTGGGTCGCGACGTCTGCGTCACGCGCGAGCCCGGCGGCACGCCGCTCGGCGAATCCATCCGCGAATGGGTGCTGCACCAGCCGGTGGATACCGTCACCGAGGTGCTGCTGATGTTCGCCGCGCGCGCTGAGCACCTCGACAAGGTGATCCGGCCGGCACTGCAGACCGGGCGTGTGGTGCTGTGCGACCGCTTCACCGACGCCACGCTCGCCTACCAAGGCGCCGGCCGTGGCGTCGACATGGGCTTTCTGCGCGACCTCGCGGCGCGTGTGGAGGCCGGCACGCGCCCAACGCTGACCGTACTGTTCGACGTGCCCCCAGCGGTGAGCCGCGAGCGGCTCGCCGGTCTCAAGACGCCAGACCGCTTCGAGCAGGAGCAGCAGGACTTCTTCGAGCGCGTGCGACAGGGCTATCTCGAGCTCGCCGCGGCCGAACCAGGGCGTTTCGTGGTCCTCGACGCGAGCCGGCCCTTGGACGAGGTCACCGCCGCGCTGCTGCGCGCGGCCGAGGCGCGCCTGCCATGAGCGAAACGGTCGCCGCCGAGGGCCTGCTCGGTCGCGTCGTCGACCCGCTCGCCGCGCCGCCGGCGTGGTTGCAGGCCTGCGCCACGCGACTGCTGGCTCGACGCGCGACCTTCCCGCATGCGGTGCTGGTCAGTGGCACGGGTAGCACGATGTTGGCGCGACTCGCCGAGTCGCTGGCCGCAGGCCTGTTGTGCGATTCACCCGATGTGGCAGGTGCCGCGTGCGGTGCCTGCGCTGCCTGCCGCCTGCTGGCTGCTGGCAATCACCCGGACCTGCTCTGGCTGTTCCCGGGCCAGGGCGACGAGGCCGCGGGGCGCAAGCCGTCGAGCCAGATCCGCATCGAAGCGGTCCGCGAACTGATCGGCACACTCGCGCTAAGCCCGCACCATGGCGCGCGGCGCATCAGCGTCATCGAGCCAGCAGAGGCGATGAACCCGGCGACCGCCAACGCCTTGCTCAAGGTGCTCGAGGAGCCGCCACCGGGCAACGTGTTGATCCTCGTAAGCCTGCGACCGATGCGGCTCTTGCCGACCATCCGCAGCCGCTGCCTCCAGTTGCGCGTGTCGCCGCCGGCAGGTGTGCCGGAAGACACGGTCGGCGACCCCGCCGATGCTGCACTCGCGGCCTTCCTGCGCGACCCGCTCCCCGAGGCGCCGGCGCGCAGCGTCTGGCCGGCGCAGTCGGCGTTGCTCGACGCGCTGGCGCGGGGCGCGGCGATGGCAGTGCCAGCAGCGAGCCGCATCAGTGGCCTCACGCTGCCTGCCGCGCTCGACGCGCTGTCGCGCTGGGTGCACGATGTCGCGCGTGTCAGATCCGGCGCCGTGCCGCGTTTCCTGCCCGACCGCGCCGGTGCATTAGCCAAAGTCGCTGCGAGTGCTGACCTGCATGGCGTGCTGCACACGGCGCGGCGGCTCGCCGAATGGCAGCGCCACGCCAACCATCCGCTGCTCGCCAGCTTGACAGTCGCTGACATCCTGCTGGAATACCGCGCCGAACTCTTCCCGACACCACGCAAAGCGCCATGAGACTCGTCGACTCGCATTGCCACCTTGATTTCCCCGATCTCGCCGCTGACCTCGACGGCATCCTCGCGCGGATGGCGGAGGCAGGCGTGGAACGGGCGATGTGCATCTCGGTAACGCTGCCCGATCTGCCGCGCGTCATCGCGCTGGCCGAGCGCCACCCGCAACTCTGGGCCACCGTCGGCGTCCACCCCGACTACGAGGACACCGCCGAGCCAAGCGTCGACGAACTGGTGCGTCTGGCCGACCATCCGAGGGTATTGGCCATCGGCGAGACCGGCCTCGACTACTACCGGCTCACCGGAGACCTGGACTGGCAGCGCGAGCGCTTCCGCCGACATATCCGGGCGGCACGGCGCGTCAACAAGCCGCTGGTCATCCATACCCGGCAAGCCTCCGCGGACACGCTGCGCATCATGGCGGAGGAGGGCGCGGCCGAGGTGGGCGGCGTCATGCACTGCTTCACCGAGAGCCAGGCGGTGGCCGATGCCGCCATCGCCATGAACTTCGTCATCTCGTTCTCGGGCATCGTCACCTTCAAGAACGCGCGCGAGCTGCAGGCGGTGGCGCGCACCATCCCGCTGCAGAGCATGCTGGTCGAGACGGACTCGCCCTATCTGGCGCCGGTGCCGCATCGCGGCAAGACCAACCAGCCGGCGTGGGTGCGGCATGTGGCGGAGTTCATCGCGCAGTTGCGCGGGGTGGCGCCCGAGGTCATCGC
>DALYGT010000269.1:0-2319 GCA_031971375.1 Burkholderiales bacterium
CGCCATGCATGCGCCGGCGCTGCAGGGCATGGTCGGCAACTACCTCGAGCAGAGTGCGCGTCTGTTCGCCGACATGCAGGGGCAGTTCGAAAGCCAGACGCGCAACATGCTGCAGGGCTTCCCATTCCCGCCGTTCCCGGGCAAGCCCGAGACCAAGTCGGACAAGTAGGGCGTGGCTGATTCGAACATGACGGTGCCGCGCGTCGGCTTCGTCTCGCTCGGTTGTCCCAAGGCGCTGGTCGACTCCGAGCGCATCCTCACCCAGCTGCGTGCCGAGGGCTACGACATCTCGCCCGATTACGACGGCGCCGATCTGGTGGTGGTCAACACCTGCGGCTTCGTCGACTCGGCAGTGGAGGAGTCGCTCGATGCCATCGGCGAGGCGCTGGCCGAGAACGGCAAGGTCATCGTCACCGGCTGTCTGGGCGCCAAGCGCGACGTCATCCTTGACGCGCATCCGTCGGTGCTCGCGGTCACCGGTCCACATGCGCTCGACGAGGTGATGGGCGCGGTGCATGCGCACCTTCCCAAGCCGCACGACCCCTTCACCGACCTGATCCCGCCGGCCGGCATCAAGCTCACCCCGCGCCACTACGCCTACCTCAAGATCAGCGAGGGCTGCGACCACAAGTGCTCGTTCTGCATCATCCCGTCGATGCGCGGCGGGCTCGACAGCCGCCCGGCCGGCGAGGTGCTGCGCGAGGCTGAGAAGCTGGTCGAGAGCGGCGTCAAGGAGCTGCTGGTGATCAGCCAGGACACGTCGGCCTACGGTGTGGACCGCAAGTACCGTACCGACTTCTGGGGCGGCAAGCCGGTCAAGACGCGCATCACCGAGCTCGCTCGCGAACTGGGAACGCTCGGCGCCTGGGTGCGCCTGCATTACGTCTACCCCTACCCGCACGTGGACGAGCTGGTCGAGCTGATGGCGGCCGGCGGCAACCTGCTGCCGTACCTCGACATCCCCTTCCAGCACGCCAGCCCGACGGTGCTCAAGGCCATGCGTCGCCCGGCGGCAGCCGAGAACACGCTGCGCCGCATCGAGCGTTGGCGCGAGAGGGTCCCGGACCTGGTGCTGCGCTCGACCTTCATCGTCGGCTTTCCCGGCGAGACCGAGGCCGATTTCGAGGCGTTGATGCAGTGGTTGGAGGCGGCGCAGCTCGACCGCGTCGGCTGCTTCACGTATTCAGCGGTCGAAGGCGCCACCGCCAACGAACTGCCGGGCGCGGTCGACCCGGAGGTCGCCGAGCAGCGTCGCGAGCGGTTCATGCATCTGCAAGAGAACATCTCGGCGAATCGACTGATCGCCAAGGTCGGCCGCGAGATGCGCGTGCTGGTCGACGAGGTCGGCGAGGAGGGCACCGTGCTGGCGCGCTCTGCGGCTGATGCGCCCGAGATCGACGGCGTGGTCTACGTCGAGGGCGCCGAGAATGTGGCGGTCGGCGACTGGCTCGACGTCCGCATCACCGACGCCGACATCCACGACCTCTGGGCGGAGCCGGTCTAGAGTCCGAGCCGTTGCCAGACGGTGCTGGTCGGCCCGGCCCGGTTCATCGTGAAGAAGTGCAGCCCGGGTGCGCCGCCGGCCAGCAGGCGGTCGCACAGCGCAGTGACCACATCGAGGCCGAGCGCGCGGATCGACGCCGAGTCGTCGCCAAAGCTCTGCATCTTCATGCGCAACCAGCGTGGGATATCGGCACCGCAGGCGTCCGAGAAGCGCACCAGTTGGCTGAAGTTGCTGATCGGCATGATGCCGGGGACGATCGGGATGTCGATGCCCTCGCGCTGGCAGTCCTCGACGAACTGGAAGTAGGCGTCAGCGTTGTAGAAGTATTGGGTGATGGCCGAGTTGGCGCCGGCCTGCACCTTGCGCTTGAACGCCATCAGGTCATCGCGCGCGCTGCGTGCCTGCGGGTGCACCTCGGGGTAGGCCGCGACTTCGATCTCGAACCAGTCGCCGGTCTCGGCGCGGATGAACTCGACCAGCTCCGACGCAAAGCGGAAGTGCCCGAAATCCATGGTGCCGGACGGCAGGTCGCCACGCACCGCGACGGTGTGGTGGATGCCGTGCTCCTTGTAGGTCTGTAGCAGGGCGCGGATATTGTCGCGCGTCGAGCCGATACACGACAGGTGCGGCGCGGCCTCGCAGCCATGCGTCTGGATGTCGACCGCAGCCTCGAGGGTGCGCTCCTGCGTCGAGCCGCCTGCGCCATAGGTCACCGAGAAGAACTTGGGCTTGAGCTGGGCGAGCTGATTGCGCGTCTCTTGCAGCTTCTGCATACCCTCCGGCGTCTTGGGCGGGAAGAACTCGAAGCTGTAGAT
>DALYGT010000270.1:0-2318 GCA_031971375.1 Burkholderiales bacterium
GGTGAAAGCCGAGGATGAGCTGGAAGACGGTCGTCTTGCCGGCGCCGGAGGGGCCCACCAGCGCCCACGTCTCGCCGGCCGGCAGGCAAAGGCTGAGCCCGTCGAGGACGCGCGTGTCGGGCCGCGAGGGGTAGGCGAAGACCACGTCGCGGAACTCGACCGCGGGCACTGGACCGCAGCCCGCCCGGGTGCTCTCCTTTACAGCCGCGGACGGCATCGACGTCGCAGACCCGGCCGCGGCACCGGCACCCGCCGAAGCCGGTTCGCCGAGATCCGTCGTCGCGGTGGCCGGACCCGCTACCCCACCCGCCCGACCGGCCCGCGGCGCTGCCGGCTGCATCAGCTCCGCTAACCGCTCGGTGGCACCCGCCGCGCGCTGCAGGTCGCCCCAGACCTCGCTCAGCGCACCCATCGACCCCGCCACCAGCGCCGCGTAGAGGACGAACTGCGCCAGCGCGCCATTGCTCATCTGCCCGGCAGCGACCTCGCGCGCGCCCAGCCACAGCACCAGCACGATGACGCCGAACGCCAGGCTGATGCCCAGCGCCGTCAATGTCGAGCGCAGCACGATGCGCCGTCGCGCGGTGTCGAAGGCCGCCTCCACTGCGTGGCCGTAACGCGCCGACTCGTAGCCCTCGCGGACGAAGGCCTGCACCGTCGGCATGGCGTTGAGCACCTCACCGGCCAGTGCGCTGGTGTCGGCCACCCGGTCCTGGCTAGAACGCGACATCCGCCGCACGCGCCGGCCCATCGCCCACATGGGCAGCACGACGAGCGCGAGCAGACCCACCATCAGGCCGGTGAGCCAGGCGCTGGTCAGCGCCATCATCACTACGCCACCAGCGAGCATCACCCCGCTGCGCAACGCCATCGACACGCTGGTGCCCACCAGCGTCTGCACCAGCGTCGTATCGGCGGTCAGACGCGACAGCACTTCGCCCACCCGCAGCGTCTCAAAAAACACCGGCGGCTGCGTCAGCACAGCCGAGAAGACACGCTCGCGGATGTCGGCCACGACGCGCTCGCCGAGCCAACTCATGAGGTAGAAGCGCAACGCCGTGAACAGCGCCAGCAGCACCGCCAGGCCCACCAGTTGGAGGAATCGCGCATCGACCGCCGCCGAGGTCAAGCCGGTATCGATCAGCAGACGGAAGGCCTGCGGCACCGCCAGAGTGGCGCCCGCCGCCGCCAGCAGGACGAACAGCGCGAGCGCCCAGCGGCCTCGGTAGGCCATCAGGACCGGCACCAGGGGCGCGAGGCGGGCGCGGAGACCTGCATTCCGGGGTTCGTGAAGCTCCTCTGCAAGAGACGTGGCTCCAACCGGCCGTTCACGCGCGACTTTGTTCGGCTGCATGTCCATGGCCCACACTCTATCGGCGCCCGAGACCCTGTTCCACTGCGGAGCAAGGGATCGGATCGAAAATGCCCGTTGCCCGGCCGTGTGGTGCGAGAATCCGGCCGTCCTGCCACGGAGTCAGCCCATGACCACCTTCCTCATCGGCCTCGCCCTCTTCCTTGCCATGCACTCGGCGCAGGCGCTCTACCCGGGCGCACGTGACGCCGCCATCGCCCGCATCGGCGCACTCGGCTGGAAGGGCCTCTACAGCGTCGTCTCGCTGCTGGGCTTCTGGCTTCTGGTGCAGGGCTACGGCGAGGCGCGGCCCACCTCGGAGCTCATCTGGAACCCGCCCGCCGGGCTGATGCACGCGTCCGCCCTGCTCAACATCGTCGCCTTCATCTTCCTTGCCGCATCCGGCATCCCCGGCAACGCCATCCGTGCGAGGCTCGGGCACCCCATGACCATCGGCGTCAAGACCTGGGCCCTTGCTCACCTGCTGGCCAACGGCGACCTGGTCTCAATGATCCTGTTCGGGGCGATCCTGGTCTGGGCGGTCCTGGTGTTCCGCGCCGCGCGACGCCGCCAGCCGGCGCCCGGCGCGGCAGCCGCAACGAGTACCGCGGCGACGCTCGCCACCGTGCTGGTCGGCGCAGGCGCCGGCATCTGGTTCGCCTTCGTCGGCCACGCGATGCTGATCGGCGTCGCGCCATTCGGCGGCTGAGAGCCTCGGGAGCATCACGCCATGCCGCACGGAGCCTGGGAGGTCATCATCGAGTTCGCGGTGATCCTGCTCTGCCCGCTGGTCTATCCGCTCTACCTGCGCTCGCAGGGTTTGTCGCGCGCCGAGGCGTGGCGCGGCTTTGGCTGGTTCGCGTTGCTATATGGGATCATTGGAGCGGTGGCGCTAAGGCACTTCGTGCTGTGAGCGTCTCGCTGCAAGCGGCGGAAGCGGTGAGATTCGAACTCACGAGGGGCTTGC
>DALYGT010000271.1:0-2316 GCA_031971375.1 Burkholderiales bacterium
TGGTGTCGGCGTTGCTCGGGTCCTCGATCCAACGCAGGACGTTGTCGCGCGCACAAGCCTCGAGTTCGGCGCGCGGCAGGTCGAGAAACGGGCGCAACAGTACCGGTCGCCCCTCACCCAAGGTACGCATGCGCGGAATGGCGGCGAGCCCATCGACGCCGCTGCCGCGCAGGGCATTGAGCAACACGGTCTCGGCCTGGTCGTCGCGGTGCTGCGCGAGCAAGACGGCGTCGGCGTCGACTTCGGCAAGCGCCGCCATACGTGCGTCGCGCGCGGCTGCCTCAGGGCTTTCACCACCGGTACGTTCGACGATCACCCGCCGTGCGAGGAAACGCGCACCCATGTCCGCTGCGACGCGCTCGCAATGCGCCACCCAGTCATCGGCTGCGGCCTGCAAGCCGTGGTGGACGTGAACTGCGACCGGTGGGCTCGCGCCGACGTCGCTCGCGACCCGGCAGACCGCGTGCAGCAGGACTGTGGAATCAAGCCCGCCGCTGAAACCGACCGCCAGTCGGGCGTCGCCGTGCGCAAACCCCGCCGTGGCGAGCGCGGCAAAAACCGCCGTCTGCGGCCGGTTGCCGCTCAGTCGGCCGTCTCCTTGAAACGGCCATAGGCCATCAGGCGGTCGATGCGGCGTTCGAGCAGCGCGTCGAGCGGCTGGTTCTGTACCTCGCGCAGCGTCTCGGAGATAGCTTTGCGCAGATTGGCCATCATCGCGTCAGGGTCGCGGTGGGCGCCACCGAGCGGCTCGTTGACCACCCGGTCGACCAGACCGAGGGTCTTGAGCCGTGGTGCGGTGATGCCGAGCGTCTCGGCGGCCTCACCGGCCTTCTCGGCGCTCTTCCAGAGGATGCTGGCGCAGCCTTCGGGCGAGATCACCGAGTAGATGGCGTTCTGCAGCATGAGGATGGCATCGCCCACGGCGATGGCCAGCGCACCGCCAGAGCCGCCTTCGCCGATGACGACGCAGACCACCGGCACGCGCAGCGTCGACATCTCGGCGAGGTTGCGACCGATCGCCTCCGACTGGCCGCGTTCCTCCGCGCCGACGCCCGGGTAGGCCCCCGGGGTGTCGATGAAAGTGATGATGGGGAAGCCGAACTTCTCTGCGGTCTTCATCAGCCGCAGGGCCTTGCGGTAACCCTCGGGGCGCGGCATGCCGAAGTTGCGGTAGATCTTGTCGCGCGTGTCGCGGCCCTTCTGGTGGCCGATGACCATCACCGGCTGGCCATTGAAGCGGGCGATGCCACTGACGATCGCCGGGTCATCTGCGAAGGCGCGGTCGCCATGCAGCTCGTGCCAGTCGGTGAACAGGCCCTGCACATAGTCGAGCGTGTAGGGGCGCTGCGGATGGCGCGCCACCTGGGCGATCTGCCAGGCGCCGAGCTTGCCGTAGATGTCCTTGGTGAGCTTGTCGGCCTTGGCTTGCAGGCGCTCGATCTCTTCGGCGATATCGACCGCCGAGTCGTCCTGCACGAAGCGCAACTCCTCGATGCGTGCCTCGAGTTCGGCGATGGGCTGCTCAAAATCAAGGAAGGTGGTCTTCAAGCGTATCTCCGAAATGTCCCGAGGGGCCGTATCAGTCTCAGGCGGTACCGCCGACGGTCAGGCCGTCGATGCGCAAGGTCGGCTGACCGACACCGACCGGCACGCTCTGGCCATCCTTGCCGCAGGTGCCGATGCCGGGATCGAGCGCCATGTCGTTGCCGACCATGCTGACGCGGGTCAGCACGTCGGGGCCGTTGCCGATCAGAGTGGCACCGCGCACCGGCCGTGTCACCTTGCCATCCTCGATGAGGTAAGCCTCGGCCGCCGAGAAGACGAACTTGCCGCTGGTGATGTCGACCTGACCACCGCCGAAGTTGACGGCGTAGAGACCATTCTTGACCGACGCGATGATCTCGCGCGGGTCATGTGAGCCGTTGAGCATGCAGGTGTTGGTCATGCGCGGCATCGGCACGTGCGCGTAGCTCTCGCGACGGCCATTGCCGGTCGGCGCCACGCCCATCAGGCGGGCGTTGAGCTGGTCCTGGATGTAGCCCTGCAGGATGCCGTCCTCGATGAGCACGGTACGCTGCGTCGGTTCGCCCTCGTCGTCGACATTGAGCGAGCCGCGCCGCCCGGTGAGGGTGCCGTCGTCGACCACGGTGACGCCCTTGGCGGCAATGCGCTCCCCAACGCGGCCGGAGAAGGCCGAGCTGCCCTTGCGATTGAAGTCGCCCTCGAGCCCGTGGCCGATCGCCTCGTGCAGGAGGATGCCCGGCCAGCCGGGGCCGAGCACCACGGTCATCTCGCCGGCTGGGGCCGGACCGGCCT
>DALYGT010000272.1:0-2306 GCA_031971375.1 Burkholderiales bacterium
CCGTCAGACCTGCCGCCTCACGGCCTCAAGGTAAGCCGCCACATCGAAAAGCGTGCCGTGGCGCTGCGTCTTCCACAGCTGCTCGAGTAGGCAGTCGAGAGCGGCATGGCTGGCTTCGTGCGGGTCGCCGAGTTTTTCTGCCAAGGCGGTCCACGCCGCGCGGATGCCAGGCGGCTGGTCGATCGCCAACTGCTCCGCCAGTGCGAGGTGGAACGACAGGTGCATGAACGGGTTGGTCTCGCCGTTCTCCGGGTGCCAGGTGCGCGCGGCGTAGGTCTCCGGGTCCTCGAGGACCGGGTGGTACTCCGGATGCTCGAGGAGGATCGGCAGGAGGGTGGTCTCGACACCGTGCAGGCCGGTGCCGGCGCGGTACTTGCGCCAGGTCTCGAACATGAAGCTGCGGACGTCGTCGCGCGAGGGGTTGTACATGGGCGGTCAGACCTTCTTTGCTGCAGAAGGTTTGCGAGTGTCGCGTCGACCACGGCGCTCTCCATCCAGATCGCCCGTGGCATCGTCCGCAGGCGTGCGCCGGGCCTTGGCGGATCGGCTTGCGGTTGCGCCGATCTTTCTCGATGGCCTGACCATGTCCGCCACTCCGGCACCGGGGGCGGGCGTCTTGTGCCGGTAGTCGCAGAGGTCGGCGAGCACGCATTCGTAACACTTGGGCTTGCGTGCCTGGCATGTGTAACGGCCATGCAGGATCAGCCAGTGGTGAGCGTCGACCTTGTATTCATCGGGGATGTTCTTGAGCAGCGCCAGCTCCACGGCGAGCGGCGTCTTGCCCTTGCCGAGCCCGGTGCGGTTGCCGACGCGGAACACGTGCGTGTCGACGGCGATGGTCGGTTCGCCAAAAGCAGTGTTGAGCACGACGTTGGCGGTCTTGCGGCCGACGCCGGGCAGCGCCTGTAGCGCCTCGCGGTCGCGCGGCACCTCGCCGCCGTGTTGCTCGAGGAGGATGCGGCAGGTCGCGATCACGTTCTTTGCCTTGCTCCGATACAAACCTATGGTCTGGATGTAGGGGATGAGGCCGTCCACGCCAAGTTTGAGGAGGGCCTCTGGCGTGCCGGCGACCAGGTACAACTTGCGGGTGGCGGCGTTGACGCTGACGTCCGTCGCTTGCGCCGAAAGGATCACCGCGATGAGCAACTGGAACACCGAGTCATACTCGAGCTCAGTCGTCGGCGCCGGCATGATGGCGGCGAGGCGCTGCATGGCCTCGCGGCGGGTGTTGGGGTTCATGTCGGCGCTCGTCCCGCGAACCTTGCTCGGCTCGCGGCGGCGTGTTGCGCGCGGAGGGCCTGGCGGATCATGCGTGGTCGGCGGTCAGCGACCGCAGCGGCTTGCGCCAGATACGCAGACTGTGGGCAGCCCGGCGCGTGAAAGATTGCTGGCCGGAGGGCTCGAGGATGCGCAGCTCGAAGGCGCTGCGCGACAGCGCATGCAGCACCTCATCCGGCGGCAGCTCACCCGGTTGGTGGAGCCAGACCGTCGGGCCAGCGTCACTCTGGTCGACCGGCAGCATGACCGACAGGGCATGCGCACCAAGAAGGCGCACACCGCAGTCGCGCGGTGCCGGTGCGTGTGCATCGCCGCCAGCCAGCCACAGGGCGTTGAGGGGGCGCAGGCCGCGCGCTTCGCGCTCGACGTTGAGCGGGTGTTCGTGCAGAAGCATCTGCGCCTCGGTGAGCCAGCGCCGCCATTCGGCGCCGCGCGGGCCTTGCGGCAGGTGGTCGTCGAGGGGGCGATTGGCGGTGCGCCAAGCTGGCGAGAAGCGCGCCTCGGCGGGCGCCTCGAGGTCGAGCAGGCGAGCGTCGCCGACGGCGTGCAGCGCACGGATGGGCGGCATCTGCGCCAGCACCGCGTCGATCAGCGTGGCTGCATCGCGCCCGTCGTCGTTTTGCTGCGGCAGCGCGACCAGCCGGTCGCGGCTGATCACTAGCGACAGGGCATCGATCCGCAGCCAGCCGTGACCGCGTCCGGACAGACCGAGCGCCGCGGCAGCAAGCGCCGGTTCCGCCTCGGCCGGGATACCATGCGCAGCGAGCAGCCAGTCCTCGACCGGCAGGAAATCCTCGCGCTGATGGTCGGCTGCCGCGAGGCGGTGGCCAAAGCGGCTGTCTGCCGCGGCGCAGTCCCGCAGCAATTGTTGCGGGTCAGGTGTCGAGATGACGAGATGTGGGCAGCGGGATGGCATGCGCCGAAGTGTAGCGACCCCCGTGTAGCATGGCGCCAACCATGCGTCTGCCCGTCGAACTCTTCATTGCCTACCGCTACACGCGTTCGCGTGGCAGATCGGGCTTCGTCTC
>DALYGT010000273.1:0-2293 GCA_031971375.1 Burkholderiales bacterium
ATTCCTGCGCTGATGAGACTGCCGACATGAAGGGGAGCAACATGCACAAGATCGCCGACGCATACGAGGAGTCGGAAGGCACAGTCATGGTATTCGTCAACACCGGGATCCCGTGGCGGTTCAAGAATCGGACCGAGTTCCTCGACGAGTTCGAGGACAGGTTCGAGATTGAAGCGATGGAACTCCACTGGCTGCCGAAGGACGAATACGGTCTGCCGTTCGAGATCCACGGCCGTTGCGTTGCGGAGTGCTCGTCATGCCGCTGATGGAGGGAGCGGCCCTTCGGGGCCGCTCCGCCGCGGACATGCGGGTGCGACGCGAATCGCTGGGACTGACCCAGGTCTGGGTCGCGGACCAGCTCGGCGTCCAGGATCGCGCGATCCGGCGGTGGGAGGCCGGTGATCGGGAGATCCCGGAGGACGTGTGGATCGTCCTGGACAGGGCCGAGGCGGCGGCGTACGAGATCCTCTGGGAGACGATCCGCGGCATCCGGTCCGAAGTCGTCGACATCGAAGTGTACGACTCGTACGACGACTTCTATGACGCGTGGGACATGTATCCGTACCCGCCGTCGTTCCATCGAGCGGCGGTCGCCAAGATCCCACTGATGGTTGACGGCGACATCAGGTTCCACTATCCGCATCGTGCGGCCAGTATCGACTCATCCGAGTGAGCCGGTGCCGACCGCATGGTGCGGTCGGGGAAGGTACACATGAGCAAGAAGCAAGCACGCAAGGTTGTCATCTTCACCCTCGTCAAGCCGAAGTCCGAGGTCCCGTTCACCACGCTGCAGGTTCGGCTGAAGAAGTTCACTGAACTGCGCCGCAACTTCGAAGAGCTGGGTTTGCGGGTCGAGGTCGAAGGGTTCAAGGGCTAGACGACAAAGAAGCCCCCGAGAGCGATGGATGCTCTCGGGGGCTTCTTCTATGAACTGAACTACTTGGAGCGACGTCCTTCGGTGTCAATCTTCAACGTGTTGCATGCGGCGAGGACCTGTGCACGCGTCACGCCCGGCTTGATCTCCCAGTGCATATAGTCCTTGGCGCGCCAGTCACCGCCCCACTGGACCCATTTGCCGTAGCGCCGCTTCAGCGCTTCGACGGCCAGCCGGTTCTTTGCGGCAGCGAAGAACTTCGCGCCCCACCTTGAGCCCTGCGCACCCTCTTCGCGCCAGTTCAGGTCGATGGCGGTGCCGGACGCATGGTTGCTGAGCCGCCGCGTATTGCCAGTCGCCACTCGGTAGTTGTATCCGCCGTCATCGACCTGGCCGACGTCGATGGCTCTAACGGTGGCGTGATAGTCGGCTGCGAGTGCGACGAGGATGCGGCCAGCATCGGCATCGCAGGTCAGTCTGCGGTTCGCGCCAGGAACCTGAAAGGTCTTCAGTTTCGGCGGTGGCGCGGGCCAGCTGTTCAGGGAGTAGTTAGCGCTCGGCATCGGGAGCCTCCGGGACGAAGTTGAGCGCCATGGCTGGAACGAGGATCGCTTGGATGACCGCGACCCACAGCGGCCAGGAGGTGTTCTCAACAACGCCGTAGAAGATCAGCAGAGGACCGAGCGCCATCGAGATACCGTAGAGCCATCGGCGACGATCGGGCGTAAACCATTCCATGGTTATCCTTTCTGGTTCATGTGCCAGTCGATGTGCCCGTCGATCTTGCCCTCGATGCGGTTCAACTGATCCCGCACCGAGGTGCCGCCGTTGGGCTTGAACTCGCGCAGCACCTTGTTCAGCCGGGAGTCGATGATCCAGAACAGGACGCCGACGATGACCCCGGCGATGGACAGGACGGTGAGGATCTCCGGCGGGGAGTCGAACCACGTCATGGCGTCGGGTCCGTGAACTCTGCACCATCCCAGATGTCGCCGATGCCCGCATACTTTCCGCGTGTTCTTCCATCAATCGGCTGATTGGTGTACGAGGTCTGCACGAATGCGGATGGAGGCTGCGAGTAGAGGCTGGCCAGGAACTGCTGACCCAGCTGCTCGGACTCAGTGCCGTCGGGACGCGTGATATCGGCATCGTTGACCTTGAGGACGGCGACGACCACGCCGTTCTCGACGACTGCGAAGTGGGCCATGTCGCTCCTTTTATCCAACCTTGATGATGACGACGCCGCTGCCGCCGCTGCCGCCGGTGGTGAACGGTCCGCCTCGGCCGCCGCCGCCCGTATTGGCGGTGGCGTTCGCCGTGGCCCCGCCGCCGCCTCCGCCGAGTCCGCCAGCCCCGTTCGTCACTGACCCGCCGCCGCCACCGCCGCCGCCGTAGTAGACGAGGCCGCCGCTGACCTGG
>DALYGT010000274.1:0-2284 GCA_031971375.1 Burkholderiales bacterium
GTCGGTGCGGCACTCCGGCCGCTTCGCCAAGGCAAATAGCGGGCTGTGGCGTACCGCGCCGTGCCACGAATACGATATGCCGATCGCGCAACTGCGCTGGGACCCGGCGCCGATCCCGAAGCAGGACATGACCTTCCTGCAGGGCGTGCAGACCATGACCACCGCGGGCGATGCCAACACCCAGGCCGGCGTGGCGGCGCATGTCTATCTCAACGCGCATGTCGATGCCGCTGACATCAGCGCCGATGCGCTCGAGGTCGCCGCCATGAACGTGGCTGACTACGGCCTTGAGCCGCGCATCGAGTTGCTGCAGGGCGACCTGTTCGCGCCACTGGCCGGGCGCCGCTACGACCGTATCCTCTGCAACCCGCCCTACGTCGACGCGCTGGCGATGAGCGAGCTGCCCGACGAGTTCCGCCACGAGCCGGCGCTTGCGCTGGCGGCGGGCGAGGACGGCATGGACTTTGTGCGGCGCATCCTGCGCGAGGCACCCGACCACCTCGAGCCGGAGGGCTGGCTGCTGGTCGAGGTCGGAGAGCGGCGCGAGATCGTCGAGGCGCTATGGCCTGACCTCGAGCTCGACTGGCCCTTGACCTCAGCCGGCGACGGCGTGGTCTTTGCCGTCAGCGCGGCGACCCTCGGCGCGGCGCGCGCGGCCGGGACGGTCTAGCCGGGCGCTTGTTGCCGGCGCTGCCCGTCCCTTCATCGGGCCGCGCCAGGGTGCTGCCGCGACGCGGTCGCGGCGACGAGACGGCGTTGGCAGGCGCAGCTGGCAGGTTTTGCAACACCGGGCGTTTGCGCGGTGCGCCCGGCCGCTTCTGTACCGGCGGTGGGGTGTCGACCGGCAGGTCGGCCCAGTGCATCAGCTTGGCGACCTCGTCCGGGGCGAGTTCGTGCAGCGCGCCGCGCTTGAGGTGCGGCGGCAGGCTCACCGGCCCGAAACGCACGCGCATCAGCCGGCTCACCATCAGCCCGACCGCCTCGAACAGGCGTCGCACTTCGCGCTTGCGTCCTTCGCAGATGACCACGCGGTACCAGTGGTTGCTGCCCTCGCCGCCGCCATCGAGCAGGCTGGCGAAGCGCGCCGGGCCGTCGTCGAGTTCGACGCCCTTGAGGAGCTTGCCGGCCTGCAGGCTGTCGAGTTCGCCGAGCGTGCGCACCGCGTATTCGCGCTCGACCTCGAAGCGCGGGTGCATCAGGCGGTTGGCCAGATCGCCAGAGCTGGTCAGGATCATCAGGCCGCAGCTGTTGATGTCGAGCCGGCCGATCGCCACCCATTTGCCACCGCGGATGCGCGGCAGTCGCTCGAACACGGTCGGCCGGCCCTTGGCGTCATCGCGGCTGGAGATCTCGCCTTCGGGCTTGTGGTAGAGCAGCACACGCGGCAGACGGCTCGCCGAGGGCACCTTGTAGCCACGCCCGCCGATGCGCACCAGGTCGCCCGGCTGCACGCGCTGACCGAGCGTGGCCGTCTCCCCATTCACCGAGACCTGGCCGGCGGCGATGCGCGCCTCCATGTCGCGACGGGACCCGGCGCCTTGTTCGGCGAGGAACTTCTGCAGGCGGTCGCCGGCAGCCGGCTCTGCCATCGTCTCAGTCGGCCTGGGGGTCTTTGGGCGTGTCATCGTGTTCCACCAACAATGTCTGTTCGAGGCCGGCCAGCGGCGGCAACTCGGCGATGCTGCGCAGGGCAAGGTCGTCGAGGAACTGGCGCGTGGTGGCAAGCAGCGCCGGCTTGCCGGGGGCATCGCGGTAGCCGACCGTCTCCACCCAGCCGCGCGCTTCGAGCGTGCGGATGACCGGCGTGGCGACGGCGACACCGCGGATCTGCTCGATCTCGCCGCGCGTCACCGGCTGCCGGTACGCGATGATCGCCAGCGTCTCCAGCACAGCGCGCGAGTAGCGGGCCGGCTTCTCGGCCTTGAGCCGGTCGAGCCAGGGCTGCATCTCGGCGCGCGCGCGGAAGCGCCAGCCGCTGGCCAGTTGCACCAGTTCCACGGGTCTGTCGGACGAGGCCTCGCGCAGCTCCTCGAGCAGACGGCGCAGGGTGTCGGCCGAGAGCGCGTCATCGAACAGCTGCCGCAGCTGCGCCAGCGAGAGCGGCTCGGTGGCAGTGAGCAAGGCCGCCTCGAGGATGCGTAGGGCCTGTGCCGGGCTCAGCCCGTCCGGCGCACCTGTATCGGCAGCGGCTTGCCCGGGATCCTGCTCGGGATGCGCGCCGGTCACCGCCTCAGGCCCCTTCCGGCAAGGTGACGTAGATCGGCGCCAGCGCCTCGGTCTGGGT
>DALYGT010000275.1:0-2277 GCA_031971375.1 Burkholderiales bacterium
CGCCATCATCCACCACCGGCTGGCGCACGCCCTGCATCAGCTCGGCGCGCCGCTGGTGGCGCGCATCATCGCCGAGATCGCGCACGGGGAGACCGGCATCGACATCCACCCGGGTGCGCGCATCGGCGGCAGCTTCTTCATCGACCACGGCACCGGTGTCGTGGTCGGCGAGACCGCCGTCATCGGCGAGCGCGTCAGGCTCTACCAGGCGGTCACGCTGGGCGCGCGCCGGGTCCCGGTTGGCCCCGAGGGCGCGGCCGCAAAAGGTCAGCCGCGCCACCCGATCCTTGAGGATGACGTAGTCATCTACGCCGGCGCGACGCTGCTCGGCCGCATCACCATCGGCGCGCGAGCGGTGATCGGCGGCAATGTCTGGCTCACGCGCAGCGTTCCGCCCGACAGTCACGTCAGCCAGGACGGGCTCCGCCACGAGTCGGCGGCCACCGTCACGGGGGGTGCGCCATGAGCGGGCAAGACGCGGATGCGCCGAGCATCAACATCCGCTTTGGCGCGACGGTGCGGCGCCTGCGCCAGCAGCACCGCCTGTCGCAAGAGGTGCTCGCCGACCTTGCCGGCATCAACCGCTCCTATCTGGGTGAGGTCGAGCGCGGCCAGGTGACGCCCTCGCTGGAAACCATTGAGAAGATCGCCAGAGCGCTCGGCAGGCCGCTCGCCGAGCTCATCGCTGCCAGCCATGGCTGACGCGCCCACCGTGTGCGAGCTGCACAACCGTGCTCGCGCTGCCAATGAATGATTTTGGTGGCGATGGACGGCGAGAAGCGCGCTTGGTGGCGATAGCCGGTTGAAGACCGCCGCTGCCCCGGTCCACATTTCGCTGCCTTTTTCTTCACCAGTTTATTTCCCGGACGCATAAAGGAGGCTCTTCAGCATGGCTGAGACACAGACCGCCCAGCTGGCCCTCGGCGACAACGCCGCCCGCCAGCTGGCCAACGCGACCAAATCGGTCGCCCAACTGCCCACGATCAGCCCGCGTTGGCTCACCCACATGCTGCAGTGGTTGCCGGTCGAGGCCGGCATCTACCGCGTCAATCAGGTGCGCAACCCCAAGGATGTGCGTGTCGCCTGCACCCAGCGCGACGAGGCCGAACTGCCGCAGACCTTCGTCGACTACGAGGAGAGGCCGCGCGAGTACTTCCTCAACGCGGTGTCGACCGTCCTCGACGTCCACACCCGTGTGTCCGACCTGTACTCCAGCCCGCACGACCAGATCAAGGAACAGCTGCGGCTGACCATCGAGACGATCAAGGAGCGGCAGGAGAGCGAACTGATCAACAACCCGGACTACGGCTTGCTGGCCAGCGTGCACGATGACTACCGCGTCAGCACGCTCACTGGCGCGCCGACCCCCGACGACATGGACGACCTCATCAGCCGTGTCTGGAAGGAACCGGGCTTCTTTCTGACCCACCCGCTCGGCATCGCCGCGTTTGGCCGCGAGTGCACGCGCCGTGGCGTGCCGCCGCCGACGGTGAGCCTGTTCGGCTCGCAGTTCCTGACCTGGCGCGGACTGCCGCTGATCCCGTCGGACAAGGTGCCGGTCGAGGATGGCAAGACCAAGATCCTGCTGCTCCGCGTCGGCGAGAAGCGTCAGGGCGTGGTCGGCCTGTACCAACCTGGCTTGCCGGGTGAGCAGAGCCCGGGCCTGTCGGTGCGCTTCATGGGCATCAACCGCAACGCCATCGCCAGCTACCTGATCTCGCTCTACTGCTCGCTCGCGGTGCTGACGCCGGATGCGCTGGCGGTGCTCGAGGACGTGGAGATCGGCAAGTACCATGACTATCCCGACACCTACAAGTGATGCGCTGACGGGCGATCCGCGCGCAGCGGTTCCAACGGGGCTGCCTGATGCCGCCGAACTCGCGCGGCTGGCCGGCGAGTTCTTCGCTGCGCTGCCGGGCGGCGCCCTGCCGGGCGGCGCCCTGCCGGGGCTGACCATGCCGACCGTGCAGTCGCCGCTGCCAGCGATCCCCGCAAACCTTCATCCGGAGGCGGCGGCATCGCTGGCGCATCCACCGCAGGCGGGCACCGCGCAGGGTCTGGCGCTGCGCGCACCGCACCTGATCCCGTCGGCCACCGCGCCCAACGGCGTGCCCGACCACGTGCTCGAGGCGCTGCCCGGGCTCGGGCGTCCGGGCGGCTTCGTGCTGGGTGTGCCGGAGGCGCAGGGTGCTTTGGCGCCCCCTGATGTATCGGGTCTGACCGGTGTTCACGGCGGTATCCCCTCAGGTGCCGGGCTCCCGGCCCCCGAGGCCCAGA
>DALYGT010000276.1:0-2270 GCA_031971375.1 Burkholderiales bacterium
GCCAGCGCCGGGTTTTTTATTGTCCTGGGGTTTAACCATCCCGGGTTCTTGTCGTCCCGGGGGTTTGTGTCACCCCTCGTTGTCTGCGCTGACAAGACCGCCACCCGGTCTCGCGACCACGCCGCGAATGTTTCTCAGGGATTGCCGCCGCCGGCACCATCCAGCGAATCCCGCTGCGCGTAGATCGAGGCAAGCATTGCGCCATAAGGCACATCTTCCACTGCCACCGGCCAAGGCAGATCGGGCTCGTCGGGCGCTGACTCGACCGGGGGCGCCTCCTCGCAGACGGCCTCGGAGCGCACTTCGAGATCGTTGTCGCGGGCAAACGCAAGCACGAACTGCCATGCGCGCGGATCTGCCTGCTCGAACTCGCCACTCACCAAGACACTGCGAAAACCATCAACCACCACCGGCTTCATGTGCGGCGAATAGGTCATGCGCGCCTTGTCGCAGAAGGTCGCGGTCTGGCTGCAGAGCCGCTCCGCCCAATCGCTCGGACGGAACTGTTTGCCGGCCTTGGTCCTGCCGACGATGATGAATTGCGTGGTACCCATGGTGGTGCCTCTTTGCGATGTCGAAACCGTTTATCTGGCCACGCGTGCCGCAGGCATCAGGACCCGGGGGGTGCCGTCGATCACTCAACCCGGCTCAGGCCAGGGCCAGAACTGCAGCGACAGGTCAGTAGCGATCACGTCCTTGGTGAGCGAACCAACCGAGATGCGGTGGACACCGGTCTCGGCGATCGCCGGGACGGTGTCGAGACTCACGCCACCGGACGCCTCCAATTCGGCAACCTCACCATATTGCTGCACTGCCACACGCATCATCTCGAGACTGAAGTTATCCAGAAGAATCCGCGAGGCGCGAGCCTCCAAAGCCTGCCGCAATTCGTCCAGCGAGGTCACTTCGACCTGCAGCGGAACGTTTGTTGCAGCGCAGTATACCGCATCAACCGCTTTCGCGATCCCTCCGCTGGCCCGGATGTGATTCTCTTTGATGAGCGCGCCATCACCCAGACCGATACGCTGGTTGTGGCCCCCACCGATGCGTACCGCGTACTTGCTGGCCATGCGCAGGCCGGGCAGGGTCTTGCGCGTGTCGCAGATGCGGGCACGGGTGTGCGCCACCGCATCCACAAACGCGCGTGTCCGCGTGGCGATGGCCGACAGCGTCTGCAGAAAGTTGAGCATGGTGCGCTCGGCAGTCAGCAGACTCGCCGCCGGGCCCTCGAACTCGGCGATGACGGTTCCGGGCTTCGCCCGAGCGCCCTCCCCGACCTGCCACTGTACCCAGACGAGCGGGTCGACCGCCGCCAGCACTGCGTCGGCCCACGGCTGCCCGCAGACCACGGCCGCGTCGCGACAGACCAGTCGCGCGCGCGCCACCGCAGCAGCCGGAACCAGACGCGCGGTCACATCGCCGGTGCCGATGTCCTCGGCCAGCGCACGCACTGCGTCGGCCGGCGCGGCAGCAACAAAAGCCGAGAGCGGCGATTGCCCGGAAGCCTCCGGCCCGTCGGGCCGATCACTCGCTACACCCTGCAGATCTGCCGTCAATGCCCCCTCCTTATCCATCCGTTCAATCCCGCCATGCTGCCTCCAGCGCGTCCTCGAGCCGCTCGACGCCGATCGCCTCGATGCCGGGCACAGCAGGCTTGGCGACGTTCGCTTTCGGTAACAGCGCGCGGCTGAAACCGAGCTTGGCCGCCTCGCGCAGGCGGTCCTGGCCGCGCTGCACCGGCCGCACCTCGCCGGCCAGTCCGACTTCGCCAAAGGCGATGAGCCCCGTGGGGAGGGGACGGTTCCTCAGCGACGAGACGATGGCAAGCAGCACCGGCAGGTCCGCCGCAGGCTCGCCGATGCGCATGCCGCCGACCGCATTCACGTAGACCTCCTGGTCGCCGGTGGCGATGCCGGCGTGGCGGTGCAGCACCGCCAGCAGCAGCGCGAGGCGGTTGGTCTCGAGGCCGACAGCGACCCGGCGCGGCGTCGCACCGTAACTGGTGTCGACCAGCGCCTGCAGCTCGATGAGCAGCGGCCGCGAGCCTTCGAGCGTGGCCAGCACCGCGGTCCCGGCCACCGGCTTGGCGTGACCGGCGAGGAACAGCGCCGAGGGATTCCCGATGGCCTTGAGGCCGCGCTCGGTCATGCCGAATACGCCGAGCTCATTGGCCGCGCCAAAGCGATTCTTGATGGCACGGACCAGTCGGTAGCTGCTGTGCGTGTCGCCCTCGAAATAGAGCACGGTGTCGACGATGTGCTCGAGCACGC
>DALYGT010000277.1:0-2270 GCA_031971375.1 Burkholderiales bacterium
CCACCTGCACGCGGTCAGCATCCTTGCCGAGCAGCTTGAGCGCAGCCGCGGCCTCGCCCATGGTGGTCGGACAGACATCCGGGCAGAAGGTGTAGCCGAAGAACACCAGCACCACCTTGCCGCGATAGTCGGCGAGCGACCGTGGCTGACCCGTGTGGTCGGAGAGGTGCAGATCGCGCGCAAACGTCGCGCCAGTGATGTTGGTGGCATTGAACTCGCTGGGCTTGTCAGCCCCGCAAGCAGTCAACAGCAGCGCAGTGAGAAGGACGAGGCAGGAGCGGCGGAGCATGTGAGCGGGTGGCGAGGCGGTCGGGTCAAGGTGGACAGCGTTCACCTGAAAAAGGTCTCAGATGAATACGGTCCGCTCGCGTGGCTGGCGACCGCCGACCAGCATCCAGACCAGCGTGACCAGCAGCATTGCCGCGCCGGCGTTGTGGGCAGCGGCGAGCACCACCGGCAAGTGCAACAGCACATTGGCGACACCTAGCGAGACCTGCGCCACCACCAGCACCAATAGCCAGCGCCCCCAGCCGCGCAGACCGGCAGCAAACAGCCGGACCACCAACAGCAGCACGGCAAGCGCCGCCGCCACCGCGCCGAGTCGGTGCGCCCAGTGGATCGCGACCAGGGCTGCGCCGCCGATCGGCTGCCCGGCGCTGTCCATGTGCAATGCCCGCGTCGGATCAAAACCCTCGGCGTCCATCGTCGGCCACCAGACGCCGCCGCAGGTCGGCAGGTCGGTGCAGGCCAGCCCCGCGTAATTGGTGCTCACCCACCCGCCGAGCATGATCTGCACCGCCAGCACCACCAATGCGAGCAGGATGAAAGGCCGCACCTCGGGCCGGCGCAGCAGGCCCAAGTGCGTGTCGTCGCGCTCGCCCAGCGAGGCGCTGGCGGTCAGCAGCGCCAGCGTGGTCATGCCGCCGATCAGGTGCAGGGTGACGATGCCCGGCCGGAGCAATTCGGTCACTGTGAGCATACCGAGCGTGGCCTGGGCCGCCACCACTGCGCAGGTGGCCAGCAACAGCTGGCGGGCCGGCAGGCGTTGCAGCCAGGCCGCAAAGGTCAGACCAAGGATGAGCAGCCCGAGCACACCGGCGAGGTAGCGGTGCGCCATCTCCTTCCAGGCTTTGCCGGCCTCGATACGCGCACCGGGGAAGGCCGACTCGGCCGCGGCAACCTCGTGCGAAGCCTCTGGCACACCCACCAACTGCCCATAGCAGCCCGGCCAGTCGGGGCAGCCCAGGCCCGCATCATGGATGCGCACGTAGGCGCCGAGCACCACCACACAAAGCGCGAGCAATGCCGCAACGCGGCTGAACAAACTGAACATGGCGTCGCTGGAGCGGAGTTCGCGATGGAATCAGTCTAGCCGGTCGCGGCGGGCCCCGCTCAAGACACCGCGCGATCGACCATCAGCGCGGCAAAGGTCCCTGCGAGATAGACGATGGAGTAGCGGAACATCTCGCGCGAGAGCGCATCGCTGTAGCGCCGGTAGAGGCGGATGGCGTAGCCGAGGAAGAGCCCGTTGAGCACCACCGCGCAGCCCAGATAGACCCAGCCAGCCATACCCATGGTCACCGGCATGAAGGCCGCCAGCGCGAGCATCACCGTGTAGCCGACGATGTGTACCAGAGTCACCTTTTCGCCATGCGTCACCGGCAGCATCGGCATGTCGACCTTGGCGTAGTCGTCGCGGCGGTAGAGCGCCAGCGCCCAGAAGTGGGGCGGCGTCCAAAGGAAGATGATGAGGAACAACACCAGCGCCTCGGGCGTCACGGTACCGGTCACCGCCGCCCAGCCGAGCACCGGCGGCATCGCCCCCGAAGCACCCCCGATGACGATGTTCTGCGGCGTCGCCGGCTTGAGGAAGATGGTGTAGACGACCGCATAACCGACAAAGGTGGCCAAGGTGAGCCACATCGTCAGGTCGTTGACCCAGGTGTGCAGGACGGCGAGACCGAGGGCACCGGTGAGCGCAGCAAACAGCAGTGTCGCCGGCGTGGTGACGTCACCGCGCGCGGTGGGCCGGTGGCGGGTGCGCATCATGCGCGCGTCGATCTGCTGCTCGACCATGCAGTTGAAGGCCGCCGCAGCACCCGAGGCCAGACCGATGCCGACCGTGGCGGCCAGCAGCGTGACCGCCGATGTCTCGGGTGTCATCGCCAGCAGCATGCCGATCACAGCGGTGAACACGATCATGCCAGTGACCTTCGGCTTGCACAGGATGTAGAAGTTGCGGACGCTGACCTTGGCGACCTGCAGGTTGA
>DALYGT010000278.1:0-2259 GCA_031971375.1 Burkholderiales bacterium
CCGGGTTGACGTTCTTGTTGGTCCAGTCCATCTCGGAAACGTGCACCAGACCCTCGATGCCCGGCTCGATCTCGACGAATGCGCCGTAGTCGGTGATGTTGGTGACCTTGCCGAACAGGCGGGTGCCTTGCGGGTAGCGGCGGGCGATGCCGACCCACGGGTCGTCGCCGAGTTGCTTGATGCCCAGCGAGACGCGGTTCTTCTCTTGGTCGAAACGCAGCACCTTGGCCTCGACCTCGTCGCCGACGGTGAGCACCTCGGACGGGTGCTTGACGCGGCGCCAGGCGATGTCGGTGATGTGCAGCAGGCCGTCGATGCCCCCCAGATCCACGAACGCGCCGTAGTCGGTCAGGTTCTTGACGACGCCCTTGACCACTGCGCCTTCCTTCAGCGTCTCGAGCAGCTGCGCGCGGTCGGCGCCCATGCTCTGTTCGAGCACGGCACGGCGGCTCACCACGACGTTGTTGCGCTTGCGGTCGAGCTTGATGACCTTGAACTCGAAGGACTTGCCCTCGTACGGGGTGGTGTCCTTGACCGGGCGGGTGTCCACCAGCGAACCCGGCAGGAAGGCGCGGATGCCGTTGACCATGGCGGTCAGGCCGCCCTTGACCTTGCCGGTGACGAAGCCTTCGACCACGGTGCCGGCTTCCATCGCTTCTTCCAACGCGTGCCAGGCGGCCAGACGCTTGGCGCGGTCACGCGACAGGCGGGTCTCGCCAAAGCCGTTCTCGAGGGACTCGATGGCGACCTGAACGAAGTCACCTTCAGCGACCTCGAGCTCACCACGGTCGTCACGGAATTCTTCGATAGGCACGAAGCTCTCGGACTTGAGGCCGGCGTTGACGACGACGAAATTGGGTTCGATGCGGACGACTTCGGCGGTGATGATCTCGCCGGAACGCATCTCCTGACGGCTCAGGCTCTCTTCGAAGAGCGCGGCAAAACTCTCAGGGGCGTGTTGCTGGGAAGCGGTTGCGGTTGCAGTGGACATTGATCAGAGGTTTCCATCGGCCCGGGCCGTGAGGACCGGGGTTGATTGCACACACCGTCGGCCGGGCGGCCTCGGGCACCTGGGTACTGCAGGTGGTTCGGAATGTCAGAGACGCGCCGCGGGCGGCGAGAGGCGGATCAGACCAGACCGGCGTCCCGCACCGCCTGCATCACCGCATCCACCACGGCATCGATGCCGAGTTCGGTGGAGTCGATGACGACGGCTCCGGGACAGACCTTGAGCGGGGCGGTGGCGCGTGCCGCATCGCGTGCATCGCGCTCGGCCAGTTCCTGCTCGAGGGCGGCGAGACTAACACCGTCTTGTTTGCCATTCAAGGTCTTGTTTTGCAATTGCTTGTGACGCCGGAGCGCGCGCGCGGCGACGCTGGCGGTGAGATAGACCTTGAGTGGTGCATCGCTGAACACCACTGAGCCCATGTCGCGGCCATCGGCGACCAGGCCAGGCGCGTTGCGGAAGGCGCGTTGGCGCTGCATCAGGGCGGCACGCAGGGCCGGGTGCACGGCGACGCGGCTGGCGGCTACGCCGGCCGCTGCGCTGCGCACGGTATCGCTCACGTCAGCGCCATCGACGAGGATGCGCTCGCCCGCGAAGCGGATGTCAAGGCGGTGGGCGAGCGCGGCCAGCGCCTCGCCGTCGTCGAGGTCGACGCCGTGCTGCGTGGCGGCGTGGCCGACCACGCGATAGAGCGCCCCTGAGTCGAGGTAGGCCCAGCCGAGCTGCGCGGCGACCCTTTGCGCGATGGTCCCCTTGCCGGAAGCGGCGGTCCCGTCGATGGCGATCACCGGGACATCGGCTCGCGCCAGTTCGTCGGCGGGCAGCAACGCACGCAGGTCATCCCAGTAGCCGGGGTAGGTCTTGGCGGTGCAGCCGGGATCGTTGATGCGCACCGGCGAGCCCATCAGCGCCACCAGGGAGAAGCACATCGCCATGCGGTGGTCGTCGTAGGTGTCGATGGCCGCGAAGTCCATGTTTGCGGGCGGTGTGATGCGCAGCCAGTCCTCGCCTTCCTCGACGGTGGCGCCGACCTTGCGCAGCTCGGTCGCCATGGCGTGGATGCGGTCGGTCTCCTTGACCCGCCAGGAGCCGATGTCGCGCAGCCGGCACGGGCCATCGGCGCGCAGCGCGGCCACCGCCAGGGTCATGGCGGCGTCGGGGATGTGGTTGAAGTCGGCGTCGAAGGCGCGCACCGAACCATTCCCGCTCGCCTCGAGCCAGCCGGGGCCGCTGGTGATGGTGGCGCCGAGCTT
>DALYGT010000279.1:0-2259 GCA_031971375.1 Burkholderiales bacterium
GGCGAATACACCGGACATGTAATGCGCGTGGTCGACGCTGGTGCAGAAGGCGAGGGCCTTCATGTTGGCAACGTCGTCGACGTAGCGCTCGATGGACAACGCGACGCTGCGCGCCCGGATCTCGCTGCCGGTTAGCACGTTCGCGACTTGGCCCAATTCCCCGGCGCGACCCCAATCGACACCGCTAAAATCGACTTCATCTGCAGTCGCGTAGTACTCGAACGGGCACAACAGTTGCTGGTCGAGCGCATCCCAGATGCGCAGCGAATAAGCTGGCGACCCGTCAGGCCGGGAATCAAAGAACTCCGAAAGGGGCTGACCATCAAGACGTTCAGGCGTCGCGGTAAGTCCCAGCAGAATGGCGGGCTTAAGGCTGCGGATGACCGATTGGAAGCTTGCCGCGGGCAAGTGATGTGCTTCATCGACAATGGCCATTGACCAGTAGTTAGCGCCGAGTTTTTCGACGAGACCCCGGTTGCTGAGCGTCTGGATCATCGCAAACAGGTGCTCGTAGGACCCGGGGTCGGTCGAGCCACTCAATAGCTCGCCGAAGGTCGAGTCACGCAGGACTTGGCGGAAAGTAGCGCGCGCCTGCTCAAGAATCTGCTGCTGGTGCGCGACGAACAGCAAGCGGGGTCGTCCACCCCTCTCCGCGCAGGCACGCCGGTAATCGAACGCCGAGACGACCGTCTTGCCGGTTCCAGTCGCCGCAACCAAGAGGTTGCGCGTTCGGCCGTGCTCCCGTTCACGCGCCAGACGATCGAGCATCACCTGTTGAAACGGCTTGGGCTGAAGATCGAACCACGTCTGGATGGCGATGACGTTGCCGGGACTCGGGCCGCGCTGGATCTCTAGGGCACGGTCAAGCGCGGATCGGTGCTCGTCGTTGTTCGGGTCGTAAGGCGAAAACTCGGGGTCGTTCCAGAGCGTCTCGAAGTTCGCCTTCGCAGAATCAAATAGCGAGGCGTCCCGCGCCTGCGAGATCTTGAGTGTCCACTCGATGCCATCGATCAGGGCCGACTTCGAGAGGTTGGCGCTGCCTACGAACGCGGTTCCGAACCCATTCGGCCGTTGGAAGATCCAGGCCTTCGCATGCAGCCGCTCGCGCCGACCGTCGAGTGAAACTCGTATCTCTACGCCAGGGTAACGGGCGAGCTGGTCCAGAGCCGAACGGTCCGTCGCGCCCATGTAAGTCGTGGTCAGGATGCGAACCTTGAGACGCGAATTCCCCTGTGCGTCGGTCGCGGTGACCCGCTCAAAGACGTCCTCGAGTTTCCGTACACCGGCCTTCTTGATGAAGCTGACGAGAATGTCCAGGCGCTCGGCGGTCTCCAGCTCCGCTCTCAGTTCCGAAAAAAGGGACGGCTCGCCTTTGCCGGAGGTGAACAGCCAAGGCCGCTTGAGTCCGGTACGCGGGAGCGTTGGCGGGATGTGGGGCTCGTGCACAGCGCGCAACAGACGCAATTCGGCGGCGGGCAGAGGCGCGGAGCCATCGGTCGGGCTCGAGTCGCGCGCCGCACGCAGCATCTGGGCGATCAGCCGCAGCTCGCTTCGGGCCTGCTCAGCTTTATCCTCGGCTGTTGAGGACGCGATATCCAGCAGCTCTGGAATCCGCGAAGCAAGGTCATCGAGCAGCAGGTCGCGGCGCAGCGCCTCGGGGACGCCATCCACCCAGGCGCGGCCTTCGTCAACCAGTCGGTTAACTTCGGCCTCTTCGCCTTCTCTGACCAGACGCTCGTAGATTCCCTGGCGCATCACGCAAGTCCCTTTCGATATCAAGGTTACGCCATCGACTCGCGCGGGTTAAGTGTTATCGAGGATGCCAGGGCAAACTTTGTGTATCGAAGCGGTTTCTTGGCCTTGACGGATCCTTGTATGTTTCCGGGATGCAGACGCCCTGAATTCAAAGGTCCGACAAAATATGGCTCTCTCGATCAAGACCTTGGATGTTAACGCCCGTCGTGAAGCGATTGACGCCCATACCAACTTGCTCGACGAGCAGCCGGACGGTGACGTGGAGGCAATTGAGTTCACGCACTACGACTGTTGGTTCCTGCCGGATAGCCAAGACTACACGTTCAACTATCTGGTCGAGGCGATGCGAAGCACCCCGGGGGATGTCGCTGCCGAATGCGAACGGATCTTCTCAAGCTGGATGAAAACGCTTGGCATTCCGCTGCCCGCAGACGGATGGTTTTCCGACTTGTACATGCGCGGACACGATGAGTACGTTCAGCGGACAGGGCTTAACGATGAAGG
>DALYGT010000280.1:0-2255 GCA_031971375.1 Burkholderiales bacterium
CAACTGGAACCGCTGCTTATCGGTCGCGCGCGGTCGTTACATCAAGATCCTGCCTCACGATGACCTGCTCCACCCCAAGTGCCTTGAACGCCAAGTGGCGGTGCTCGAGAGCGATGCCGATCAACAGATCGCAATGGTCTGCAGCGCGCGAGACATGATCGACGCTGCCGGTCGCGTGTTGCTGCGCCGCGGGATACCCGCGCGGATCGAAGGACGGGTCGCCAGCGCCGATATGGTCAGGCGATGCTTGCGCGGCGGCACCAACCTGATCGGAGAACCGGGCGCAGTGCTCTTCCGCCGTTCACTCGCCGGCCGGGTCGGCGACTTTGACGCGACGTACCCATACGTCATCGACCTCGACTACTGGTTCCGCCTCTTGGCACACGGCGATGCGTGGGTCTGCGCCGAGTCCCTCGCGTCGTTTCGCGTGCACCGATCCAACTGGACGCGCGAGCTGGCAGCGCGGCAATGCACCGACCTGCTCGGCATGATCGATACCCTTGCCGCCCGCGGAACGATCGCCGCGTCGACGCGCGACCGGCGGCTCTGCAAGCTACGAGCGCGACTCAACCAGATCCTTCGAGGCGTCGCCTTCCGCCTCCTTGCACCCGGAAACCAGACATGAAGCCTGACGGATCACTGATCTCGGGAAGGCTGTCTGGCGAGCCGAAGTTGGACGTACCACCGTCAGGCAACACCCTGTACGGTAGAGATTACGCAGCGCGCCAGATCGAGCGAAGCCGGAGTCCCTGGCGCAACCTCATCAAGTCGCTCTACCTCGCCCGCACCCTTGCGCACATCGACGGCCCCACCCTTGACTACGGTTGTGGCGCCGGCCAGTTGCTCGCGCGACTTCCGGCGGGATCCGCGGGGCTGGAGGTCAACCCCGGCCTCATCCATCACCTGCGCGCTCAAAGCCTGTCGGTGACACAAGCCAGCGGGGCAGACGAGGACCTCGACCTCTCGTGGGTCCGCCCGGGTCAGTTCCGGACCTTGGTGATGGCGCACGTGCTCGAGCACTTCGATGCGGCAGAGTCTGCGTTGCAACGACTTCTGGCCGCGTGTCGGCGTGTGGGCATCGCCCGCGTCGTGATCGTGGTCCCGGGGGCGCTCGGCTACCGTTCAGACCCCACTCACCGAACTTTTATCGACCCAGCGTGGCTCAGCCGCGTCCGACTGCCGGAAAGCTTCGAACTCGCGGACGGATCGCCGTGGTTCTTCCCCGGGCCGGCTTGGGTCGGGCGGCTGTTCACGTACCACGAGACAACCTTCGTCATCAGGGACAACCCATCACCCGCGATGCCTCCACCCGATGAAGGATCGCCCGGGGCGAGATCACCGGCAACATCCTCGATCGCCGCATCCCTGATCCCGACCCGAGAGACTTCGCAGCATCCGCGCCTGCAAGCCTTGCGGTTCATCCTGACCGGGACGCTCAACACCGCGCTGAGTTATGGGCTGTATGCGGTATTCCTCTGGCTCGGCCTGCACTTTTCGCTGGCGAGCCTGCTGGCCACGCTCACCACCATCGTCAGCGGCTTCGTCATGCACGGTCGAATGGTCTTCGGCAACCGCGAGCCGGGCCGCTTCGGCCGCTATGCGGGCGTCTGGATGGTGCTCTACGGCCTCAACATCGCCTTGATACAGGCCCTGACGCAGATTGGCTTGAATGCCTACATGGCCGGTGCGCTCGCCCTCGCCCCGGTGACTGCTGCGGGCTTCCTGCTGCATCGCCGCTACACCTTCGCGGGCTCACCTGCATGACCCTCCGCCCGCCACCGACACTTTCCATCGTCGTGCCCTGCTTCAACGAGGAAGCAGCCCTTGGGACGACCAACGAGGTGTTGCTGAGCCTCCTCGAGCGTCTTGTCGCCGCCGACGAGATCGCTCCAGAGAGCGCGGTCTGCTACGTCGACGATGGTAGCCGCGATGCGACCTGGTCACGGATCCGGGCGTTCGCGGCGGCCGACCCCCGCGTCCGCGGTATCCGCCTGAGCCGCAACCGCGGCCATCAAGCAGCGCTGCTGGCCGGGCTGTTCAATTCGCCGGGCGACGTGGTGGTGAGCATCGATGCCGACCTGCAAGACGACCCGGCATGCATCGCCGACATGGTGCTGGCCTATCGCCAAGGCTCCGAGATCGTGTTTGGCGTGCGCGCCTCTCGGGAGAGCGATACCGCCTTCAAGCGCTGGACGGCGCTCGCCTTCTACCGACTGATGCAACGACTCGGCGTCGACCTGTTGCACAACCATGCC
>DALYGT010000281.1:0-2254 GCA_031971375.1 Burkholderiales bacterium
CTCGATGGCGCCAGTGAGGGGGTCGAACAGGGTCAGTGATTCGACCTCATCATCAAACAGCGTCAGGCGTAGAGCGTTCTCCGAGTTCTCCGCCGGGAATATGTCGATCACCTCGCCGCGCACACGGAAATGCCCACGCCGAAAATCGAGTTCGGCGCGCTTGTACTGCATGGTCGCCAGCCGCCGCAGGATCTCGCGCTGGTCGAGCTTCTGCCCCTCCTTGAGGTGCAGGATCATGTCGTGGTAGTCGGTCGGGTCGCCGATGCCGTAGATGGCGCTCACCGTGGCGACGATCACCACGTCGCGCCGCTCCATCAGGCTCTTGGTGGCGGAGAGGCGCATCTGCTCGATGTGCTCGTTGACCGCGCTGTCCTTCTCGATGAAGAGGTCCTTGCTGGGGACGTAAGCCTCGGGCTGGTAGTAGTCGTAGTAGCTGACGAAGTACTCGACCGCGTTCTGCGGGAAGAACTCGCGGAACTCCGAGTAGAGCTGCGCGGCGAGCGTCTTGTTGGGCGCCATGACGATCGCCGGACGGCCCAGCCGCGCGATGACGTTGGCCATGGTGTAGGTCTTGCCGGAGCCGGTCACGCCCAGCAGCGTCTGGAAGGCGAGCCCGTCCTCGATGCCCTCGACGAGCTTCTGGATGGCGGTGGGCTGGTCGCCGGCCGGCGGGAAGGGCTGATGCAGGCGGAAGTCGCTGCCGGGGAAGGTCACCACCTCGCCGGTCACCGGTGGGGCGGTCCCGGTGGGGCTGGCGCTGGGCAGGGTCTCGGGGGAGTTCATGGTCGCGGCTTGAGGGTCGTGGTGGCTCGGCGCGGCGTCGCGCAGGTGGCTGGCGGCGGTTTGCAGGACTGCGCGGACTGCGGTTCTGACCCGGCCCTGCTGATACAATTCCGCGCCGCACAAAAAGCCTCTTTTGCGGATAACCGGATAGTGTACGCGGGACGGTTCGTCTCTCCCGTCGCATGCGCCGGGAACTCCGCCGAACCTCTGGAGCACGCATGACCGCATCGATCTTCGCCGACGTCGAACTCGCGCCGCGCGACCCTATCCTCGGACTCAACGAAGCCTTCAACGCCGACACTCGCGCGAACAAGGTCAACCTCGGCGTCGGTGTGTACTACGACGACAACGGCAAGATCCCTCTGCTCGCGGCCGTGCGCCAGGCCGAGGAGGCCCGCGTCGCCACCCACCCGCCGCGCGGCTACCAGCCGATCGAGGGCGGCGGCGCCTACAACACCGCGGTGCAGGACATGCTGTTCGGCAAGGGCTCGACCCTTGCCGCCGAGAAGCGACTGATCACGGCGCAGGCCCTGGGTGGTACGGGTGCGCTCAAGATCGGCGCCGACCTGCTGCACCGCCTCAACCCGCACGCCACGGTCTACATCTCCGACCCGAGCTGGGAGAACCACCGTGCCCTGTTCGAGGCCGCTGGTTTCGGTGTGGCGACCTACCCCTACTTTGACAGCGCGACGCGCGGCGTCGACTTCCCGGCCATGCGCAACACGCTCGACCGCCTGTCGCCGGGCAGCATCGTCGTGCTGCACGCCTGCTGCCACAACCCCACGGGCGCCGACCTCGATTCGGCCCAGTGGAACGAGGTGGTCCAGCTGTGCAAGGCCGGCGGCCTGATCCCCTTCCTCGACATGGCCTACCAGGGCTTCGCCGACGGTATCGATGAGGATGCGGTCGCCGTGCGCGCCTTTGCGGCTGCGGGCATGCAGTTCTTCATCTCGAGTTCGTTCAGCAAGAATTTCTCGCTCTACGGCGAGCGCGTTGGTGCGCTGACCATCGTCACCGCCGACGCCGACGAGAGCGCACGCGTGTTGTCTCAGCTCAAGCGAGTCATCCGCACCAATTACTCGAATCCGCCGACGCACGGTGGCGCCATGGTCGCCACCGTGCTTGCGACGCCCGAGTTGCGCGCGGCGTGGGAGGCCGAGCTCGGCGAAATGCGCACCCGCATCCGCAGCATGCGCGAGCAGCTGGTCCACAAACTGGCCGATGCCGGCGTCAAGCAAGACTTCGGCTTCATCACCGCACAACGCGGCATGTTCAGCTATACCGGACTGAGTGCAGCGCAGGTCGACCGCTTGCGTGATGAGTTTGGCATCTACGCCGTCGGCACCGGCCGCATCTGCTTGGCGGCGCTCAACACCAAGAACATCGACGCCGTGGCGCATGCTGTCGCTGCGGTGCTTTGATCCGGTCCGCGACTCGCGAACCGGTACATCAGGTCAGCCAGACGCATCAG
>DALYGT010000282.1:0-2244 GCA_031971375.1 Burkholderiales bacterium
ACGTACCAGCTCCAGAAACCACTCACAAAATCACTCATCTCTCAATCCTTGCTGTGACGGACAGCAGCGACGGCCGGCCGGTCGTCGTCGTCCATCGGGATGCGTGCCGCCTCGGAGAACACGGCCTCGCGGCGCGAACTCCAGGCCCACCAGACGATGCCTGCGAAGCTGACGAACGCCAGCACGGTGAACAGACTGCGCATGACGACGATGTCCATGGGTCTGTCCGATCAGCGTCCGGTCTTGAGCGCAGTGCCGAGTACCTGCAGGTATGCGATCAACGCGTCCTCCTCGGTCTTGCCGGCGGTGTCCTTGACCGCATCACCGATCTCGGCGTCGCTGTAGGGCACGCCGACCGCGCGCAGTGCGCGCATGTGCGACGGCATCGCACCGCTGTCCACCAGACGATGCTGGAGCCACGGGAAGCCTGGCATGTTCGACTCCGGCACCAGATCACGCGGCTGACGCAGGTGGACGCGATGCCAGTCGTCGGAATACTTGCCACCGACGCGGTGCAGGTCGGGTCCGGTGCGCTTGGAGCCCCACTGGAACGGGTGGTCGTAGACGAACTCGCCGGCCACCGAGTAGTGCCCGTAGCGCTCGGTCTCGGCACGGAAAGGACGCACCATCTGCGAGTGGCAGGTGTGGCAGCCTTCGCGGACGTAGATGTCACGGCCAGCCACCTGCAGCGCGGTGTAGGGCTTGAGACCCTCGACCGGCTGGGTGGTCGATTTCTGGAAGAACAGCGGCACGATCTCGACCAGACCACCGACGCTGACCACCAGCAGGATCAGGACGATCAGGATGCCGGCGTTCTTCTCGATGAGGTGATGCGTGTTGAACTTGCTCATCGTCGTCTCCTCAGGCGTGTGCCGCAGCGACCGGGATCGGCGCGTCGTCGTAGGCACGGGCCTCGCGAGCGGTCGCTGTGCGGTAGACGTTCCAGGCCATCAGCAGCATGCCGGAGACGTAGAGCACGCCCCCGAGGAAGCGGATGAAGAGGAACGGATAGGTCGCCTTGACCGCCTCGGCGAAGCTGTAGGTCAGCGTGCCGTCGGGGTTGGTGGCGCGCCACATCAGGCCCTCGGACACACCTGCCACCCACATGGCGGCGATGTACAGGACCACGCCGAGTGTCGCCAGCCAGAAGTGCACGTTGATCAGACGCACGCTCCACATCTGCTCGCGGCCGAACATGCGCGGGATCAGGTAGTAGAGCGAACCGATCGAGACCATGGCCACCCAGCCGAGCGCACCCGAGTGCACATGGCCGACCGTCCAGTCGGTGTAGTGGCTGAGCGCGTTGACCGACTTGATCGCCATCATCGGGCCCTCGAAGGTACTCATGCCGTAGAACGACAACGAGGTGACGAGGAACTTGAGGATCGGGTCGGTGCGCAGTTTGTCCCACGCACCCGACAGGGTCATGATGCCGTTGACCATGCCGCCCCACGACGGCGCCAGCAGGATCAGCGAGAACACCATGCCGAGCGACTGCGTCCAGTCCGGCAACGCGGTGTAGTGCAGATGGTGCGGGCCGGCCCACATGTAGGTAAAGATCAGGCCCCAGAAGTGCACTACCGACAAGCGGTAGGAGTAGACCGGGCGGTTGGCTTGCTTGGGGATGAAGTAGTACATCATCCCGAGGAAGCCGGCGGTGAGGAAGAAGCCGACCGCGTTGTGGCCGTACCACCACTGGATCATCGCGTCCTGCACCCCGGCGTAGGCCGAATACGACTTGAACAGGCCGGCCGGCACCGCCATGCTGTTGACGATGTGCAGCAGAGCGACCGTCAGGATGAAGGCGCCGAAGAACCAGTTGGCGACGTAGATGTGCGGCGTGCGGCGCTTGAGGATGGTGCCGAAGAAGGTGATGCCGTAGCTGATCCAGACGACCCCGAGAAGGATGTCGATCGGCCACTCGAGTTCGGCGTATTCCTTGCCGCTGGTGATGCCCTGCGGCAGCGTGATGGCTGCGGCGAGGATGACCGCCTGCCAACCCCAGAAGGTGAAGGCAGCGAGACCGTCGCTGAAGATGCGCGTGTGACAGGTGCGCTGCACCACGTAGTAGCTGGTGGCGAACAGCGCGCTGCCACCAAAGGCAAAGATCACCGCGTTGGTGTGCAGCGGACGCAGGCGCCCGTAGCTCAGCCACTCGATGCCGTAGGTCATATCGGGCCAGACGAGCTGGGCGGCGATGAAGACCCCCATCGCCATGCCGACGATGCCCCAGACCACCGCCAT
>DALYGT010000283.1:0-2241 GCA_031971375.1 Burkholderiales bacterium
GCCGGTCTCGAGCTTGAGCAGGAGGACCATGCCGACGAAGAGCTGCATCTCCACTGCGATGTACCAGACACCGGTGGTGAGGGAGTCGAAACCGAGCACGCTTTGCAGCAGTGCAAGGTGGGCGAACACCTGCCGCGGGCTGGCGGGACCCGGCACGTAGTCCTCGATGGTCCAGTGTCGCGCCAGCGCAGCACAGAACACCGCCAGCATCAGCGCAGCGGCCAGCGGACCCACCAGACGCAGGTAGCGGCGAAGGATGAGGCGCGTTGCCGGCACCACCGGCCGCGTCGACGAGTCGGCGAAGGTGCGCGCGGCCATGAAGCCGGCAACGACGAGGAACACGTAGACTGCGTAGCGTGCGTATTCGGCGAGTGCGCCGCTGAATTCCGGGAGGTTCTCGGCAAGCGCGCGCGAAACCGGCCCATAGATGGCGAAGTGATGCAGGACGATCAGCACGGCAGCGGCCGCACGTAGACCATCCACCAGCGGCAATCGGGAGTCAGGGGAAAGCAAGGCGATGGTCTTGTGACCCAATCGGGGCTCCTCGCGCGAGGCACCGCGCAGCAGCCTCCTCCTGACTGGCTGGTCCGGCTCAAGCCGGATTCTTGTTGGGCGGCACCGCGCACGGCCCGCATGACCACCGTAGCAGCAACTTTGTCGTTATTGGCCTTTGGCCTCATGATTTGATCCGATGGTCACATCGGCCCCACCGATGTCCCCCTGATACTGCGAGCCCGCCAAGTGAGAGCTGTCGCCTTTCGCCATTGCCTGCCGATCGATCATCCCGAGGCCTTGATGGACGTCGAACTGCCCGACCCGGGGCCACCCGGGGGCCACGACCTGCTGGTCGAGGTGCGCGCCGTTGCGGTCAACCCGGTCGACACCAAAGTGCGGCGCAACATGCCCCCGCCAGCGGGCGAGGCCCGTGTACCCGGTTGGGACGCGGCTGGTATGGTTCGCGCCGCAGGGCCGATGGCGAGCCGCTTCCGCCCCGGCGACCGCGTGATGTATGCCGGCGCGCTGGATCGCCCCGGCAGCAACGCGGAACTGCAGCTGGTCGATGAACGGCTGATAGGCCCGATGCCAGAGAGCCTCGGTTTTGCTGAAGCCGCTGCCCTCCCCCTGACCATGTTGACTGCGTGGGAGCTGCTGTTCGACCGGCTGCAGGTGCGACAAGACCCCCGGGCCAGCGGCACGCTGCTGGTGACCGGGGCGGCAGGCGGGGTCGGTTCAGCGCTGCTGCAACTGGCGCGGGCGCTGACCGGCCTGACCGTGATCGGCACCGCGTCGCGGCCAGAGACCCGCGACTGGGCACTGCGGATGGGCGCGCAACAAGTCGTGAGTCACGCGGTGGTCGAGCACGCTGCGGGTGACCTCGCCGGGCAGGTGCGAGCGCTGGGCATCGAGCAAGTGGACTATGTGGCGAGCCTCACGCACACCGATACGCACTTTGCGGCGCTGGCCGACATCCTCGCGCCGCAGGGTCGCTTGGCGCTCATCGACGATCCTGCCCCGCTCGACATCCGGCTCCTCAAACGCAAGAGCATCTCGCTGCACTGGGAGTTCATGTTCACGCGGCCCCTGTATGGCACGGCGGACGTGGCGCGGCAGGGTGAGATTTTGGCCGAGGTGGCCAGGCTGGTGGATGCCGGGCAGCTCGAAACCACGCTAACGGCGCACTACGGCGCGATCGACGCCGCAAACCTGCGGCGCGCGCATGCCTTGCTCGAGAGCGGACGCGGCTGCGGCAAGGTGGTGCTGGAGGGGTTCAGCGACTGAGACAGATCGCGCAACATGGCAGCGACCACGGCCGCCGCCAGGCTGTCCTCAATCAGACTCGCGATGGACGTCGTGGACCACGATGCCGGCCCCAGGGGGTGGCATCTCGAGCCACTGACGGTGCTTCAGCACGCGCCGAGTATCTTCATAGCCGCTGCTCCAATGCTCACGCATCGAGGTGCCCGAGAAATCGTAGTCCTTGGCGTGGCCTTCGTAGGCCTTCTGCTGATAGATCATCTGCAGGATGGTGATGTCCGGCATGGCCGACAACGCGGCCCGGGTCCGGCGCTGTTCGTCGTCCAGCAAATCATCCGGCAGTTTTTCGAGCGCCTGCAGAGCGACCTTCTTCCAGTGTCGGATCTTGCGGTAGGTCTCGGTGTTGGCGCGGGTCCGTGACGAGTACATGATGTCCTTGTGGCGCGCGAGCACTTCGGCCATGTCGCGCGGCAATTGCCCGCGCGC
>DALYGT010000284.1:0-2212 GCA_031971375.1 Burkholderiales bacterium
ATCCTCGACCGCGTGCTGACGTGGGACACGCCACTCTCCGAGGCGGCCAAGTGCACGCTCATCTCCTTCGACAGCACGGTGCGCTCCAACATCTCGGTAGGTCTGCCCATCGACCTCGCCGTCTACCGGCGCGGCAGCCTGCACCTGACCCATCCTCGCCGCATCACCGAGGATGACCCCTACTACTCGCGTATCCGGCAAGAGTGGGGCCAGGGCCTGCGACGGGTGTTCACGGAGATGCCGAATCCGGAGTGGGTGTGACGCGGCGATGGACCACCGTGACGTCGTCGGTGTAATAGCGCAGCCAGCCTTCCGATCGGTCCAGGGTCGCGACGGCGGCACTGCTTGCCGGTAGCAGCGTCCATGCGGCGCCATGGCGATCGAGCAGGTCGAGCAAATCTGTCCCATCAAGCACAGCCTTGATCGCTGCCTGGGTGAACGCGTTGCCGTAGGGGTCGCCGCGCCCGTCGATGAACACCGGCACGCCGCGGAAGATCAGGTAGCCGCCGTAGTCGTAGTGGTTGAAGACGTGACCGGGGAGTTGCAGCCCGGCATCCACGGCCGCAGCCGGGGTGATTGCGCGTGCTGGTTCGATGTTGCGTGTAGCCATGGGCCAAAGAGCGAGCAGCAATGCCGTCGTCGACACCAGCACGCTGAGCACATGCGCGCGCGGGCCTAGGGCTTCGAACCAGCGGTCGAGGCGTATCGGTGGCGCGTTGCCGCTGGCGCGCTCCGCAGCCTCGTCGAGGCTCTTCGCCAGCAGCAGCGGGGCGACGACTGCCAGAAGGTCCGCGTGCCGCACATGGTGCAAAGTCATGTGGAGAAGGCCGAGCAACACCAGCACGCGTATCGGGCTGAGTCGCGGCCGGAGCAACAGGCCGATACCCACCAAGCCAAGCAACCAGGCCTCCAATTCGACTGACCGGGCCACCACCGGGGGCTTCCATTCGCCGATGAGCGCCCCGGCGTCACTCATCGTCACGGTATTCAGGGGATAGAGCAGGGCGTCGATGCCGACCGGGTTGATCTGGCTGGCGAGCGCAGCAAGCACACCGAACCGCAGCCAGCCCCACGCGAGTCGTCGCCGCTGACCTGGTGCGGCCTTCAGCAGGGCGTCGAGTCCGAGAGCACCCGCGAGCGCCAGGCCGAAGACGAAGCTTGCGTGGCTGTTGGACCACGGCACCATCAGTAGCGCCAGCCACCATGACGGGGGGCGGTATTCATCCGTTGCACGCAGCAGTCCCGCGGTCCATGCCGCCAGCAGGAGCAGGGCAAAGCCGTGCGGTCGGGCGAGCGCGTGAGGCTCGAGCGTGAGGCCGGCGAGCAGGACAAGGACGATCGCCCGCAGCGGCTTCATGTGGTCGACGAGGTAGCGCATCATCACGGCCAAGGTGGCCGCCAGCGTCAGGGCGGACATCACGCCCACCGCCGGCCAGTTGCCCAGCTCGAAGACCCATTGGACGACGACGTCCCACAGCCACTCGTGAGCCGTCCATGGTGCGTCGTGAACGCTCCACGCGAAGGGGTCGCGGGTCGGGACGGTGCCGTTCTCGATGATCCAGCGACCTGCTGCAACATGCCAGTAGCTGTCGGGGTCGCGCAAAAACCGCCCGCCGCTGACCGTTGCTGCCAGCAGCGCGACCAGACCCACGAGTTGCGGCCAAGACGGGCGCAACCAGGCCATCGCAGCCGTCAGGCGTCTCACAGCGTTTCTTCGATGAAGTAGCGGGGCCGCGCCTTGGTCTCGAGGTAGATCTTCGAGACGTACTCGCCAAGGATGCCGATGCACAACGTCTGGACCCCGCCGAGGAAGTAGATCGGCAGTACCACCGAGGCCCAACCCGGGATCACCGCCCTGAGGACCAGCGTGCCGTAGAGCACATAGGCGATCATCAGCAGGCTGAGGAAAGAGACGAGCAGGCCGAACAGCGTGATGAGCCTCAGCGGCACGACGCTCAGCGAGGTGATCCCTTCCAGTGCGAACGCGACCATGCGCGATAGGGGGTATTTGGTCTCGCCGGCGGTGCGGGCGCAACGGTCGTAGCGCACCGTGCTGGTGCGAAAACCCATGAGGGGGATGAGCCCTCGCAAGAACAGGTTGACTTCCCGGTACTCGCCGAGCGCTTCGATCGCGCGCCGAGACATCAGGCGGAAGTCGGCATGGTTGTGCAACAGGTCGACGCCGAGTCGTTGCATCAGTCGGTAGAAGGCG
>DALYGT010000285.1:0-2186 GCA_031971375.1 Burkholderiales bacterium
GGTCACGCAGCGTATTGGCCGATGGCGGGACTGCCGTGGTCTACGACGTTCGCCAGAAAGTCGGCGACGACCGCGTGCTCGCCTTGCGCTTCGCGCCCGATGGCTCGGTGACCGACTTCGAGCCGGGTGCACGTCGAACCTTGTCGCGAACGTTCTGGCGGGTGCCGCGCCAGATGCGCAGCGCTGACACGCCGCGACTTGTTGAAACGCTCGAGGACACGCCGTTCTACCAACGCGCGGTGCTGGAAGCGACGCTGGCCGGCGAGCGGGCGCTCACCTTCCACGAGAGCCTCGACGTCGCCAGGCTCGAGCGCCTCAGTACCCGGCTGATGCTGCCGTGGCGGATGCCGCGGTTGCGGTGAAGGCCCGCTGCTCCCGTTCCCGCACCGCCACTCGCTCGAACATCTGCACGATCGCGACGGTGCGCTCGGCGAAGGACTGAGGCGGGGCCGCCGGGGCGGCATGGTCGGTGACCGACTCGACGAGGAAACGCACAGAGGGCGGCACTGCCAGCGGCTGCGCAGACAGCGGCGTGTAAGCCCCGGCAGCGCTCGCGCGCAGCAGGAGCGCCAGCTTGCGGCGGCCTGAGACCACCGCGCGTGCAGTCACCGAGTCGCAATCGCGCCGCTCGACCTCGCGGCCGATCTCGGCATAGACAAGCCGCGCTGCCATCATCGCCGGTCGGCAGTTGCGCGGGAGTTCTGCGATGCCGGTCTGCGCGCGCTCGTAATGGCGGTCGGCCTCGGTCAGAAGGCGTGCAGTGACCGCGCGTACCGCGGGCAGCGGCTGCGGGTCGGCAAGCCATGCATCGATGTCGACACCAGCCTCGCGGAGCCACTGCAGCGGCAGATAGACACGGCCATTGCGCGCATCCTCGCCGACGTCGCGGGCGATGTTGGTGAGTTGCATCGCCAGCCCGAGCTCGCAAGCGCGGGCCAGCGTCTGCGGGGCGCGCGCGCCCATGATGAGGGCCATCATGGCGCCGACGGTGCCGGCGACGCGGGCGGCGTAGTCGAGCAGTTCGTCCAGTGTCTCGTAGCGGCGGCCGACCGCGTCCCAGGCGAAGCCCTCGAGTAGCGCCTGCGGCAGCACGCGCGGGATGGCATGCCGCGCCACCACGGGCGTGAAGGCCTGATCGGCGACTGCCGGAAAAGGCTCGCCAGCATAGATGGCGTCGAGGCGGCGACAGAGCCCGGCGAGCGCCTCGTGCGGATCATCGGCAAAGTCGATCGCGTCGTCGGCCACCCGGCAAAAGGCATAGAGCGCGGTCGCCGGCTCGCGATAGGCGAGCGGCAACAGACGCGACGCGGCGAAAAAGGACTTTGAACCGCCACGCAACATCTCCGTACAGGTGGAATCCTCGGCGTAATGCGGCGCCGCAGCCGGCAGATCCTCGCGCCTCACAGCCGACCCTCCAGAACGGTCGCCGCGTCGGGCAGAACCGACTCCAACGCCTTGGCCGAGGCGAGCACCCCTGGCATGCCGGCGCCCGGATGCGTACTGGCACCGACCATGTACAAGCCGCGGATGTCCTCGCTGCGGTTGTGCGGGCGGAACCATGCGCTCTGCGTCAGCACCGGCTCCAGACCAAAGGCGGCGCCCTTGAACGAGAGCAGCCGGTCGCGAAAATCCAGCGGCGTGGTCACGAAGGAGGTCACCACATCCTTCTCGAAACCGGGCAACACGGTGGCATCCAGATGCCGGGCGATGGCCTGCCGGTAGGTCTCCGCGAACGCCTTCCAGTCCGTCCCGCTGTCGAGGTGCGGTACCGGCGACAAGGCGTAGAAAGTGTCGCAGCCAGGTGGCGCCATCGAGGGGTCGGTCGCGGTCGGCCGGTGCAGGTAGAGACTGAAGTCGTCAGCCAGCTTGTGGCGCTTGAAGATGTCCCGCAGCAACCCCTCGTAGCGGGGGCCAAGCACCATCATGTGATGCGGGACGTCATGGAACTGGCGGCGGGTGCCGAAGTACCAGACGAACAGGCTCATCGAGTAGCGGCCGCCCTCGACCCTGCGGTCGGTCCAGTGCTTGCGATGTTCCGGCGCGATGAGGTGCTTGTAGGTCCACGCGGTGTCGGCGTTGCTGACGACGATATCGGCCGCGAGGTGCTGGCCACTGGCCAGACGCACGCCGGTGGCGCGACCCTGACTCACGGTGATCTCGGCGACCTCGGCGTTGCAGATGAGCGC
>DALYGT010000286.1:0-2179 GCA_031971375.1 Burkholderiales bacterium
CTTGCTGGAACCACTCGTCGGTCAGTTCGGGCGCGTCGTCAGGGTCGACCCAGGGGTGGCGACTTCCGTGGCGTGCTCGAGGAGGCCCTCTTCCGCCAGGAAGTCATCGAGGCTGCCGCCGATGTGTCTGCTCATCTGTCGTCCTCCAATAGTTTCAGTCGCCGTGCAACAGCGCGAGTGCCGCCGGATTGCGCTCGACGATGCGTAACAGTGCGCGGGCGGGTCCAGCGGGCCTGACGCGGCCCTGCTCCCAATTCTGCAAGGTCTTGGGGCTGACGCCGATGAGGTAGGCGAACCGGGCCTGACTGAGGCCGGTGCGGTTGCGGATGCCTTTGACGTCCGGCTCGGGGAGTTCGCGCACCCGTAGCCCCTCTACGGCCATGCCGCGCATGTGGCGGCCCATGTCGCGGATGCTGGTCAGCAGTTCGTCAAAGTTCGTCTCGTCCATCGTCCACCTCGGCTAGCATCGCCCGTGCGAGGCGCTGCAATTGTTCCCTGCTCAGGTCGGCAGCCTCGTTCTTGGCGTAGGCGTAGACCAGATAGCAGAGGTCCGCATCGACCCAGTGGTAGTAGATCACCCTGGCGCCCCCTCTCTTGCCGCGACCCGCCATCGGAACCCGGAGCTTCCGTAGCCCTCGGCCCTGCGGAATCAACGCCCCGAGCTGCGGGTTCTCCAGCAGGTCGGTCTGTAGCCGCCGCAACTCGTCATCGGAGAAGAGCCTGTCGGCGCTCCGGACAAACAAGGGCAGTTCGACGAAAACCAAGGTGAGTGTACGCTGGAAGCGGAGTCTCCGCCAGGCGCTGAGCCGTGATGCAACGCATCTTCAGGCCTTTGGCGTGCATTGCGCATCAGTCAAATCACCGACCCCGGAGCGCCTCGTCGCTGTCAGGCTGAGCCGTACTCCAGCGGGGTTGACCAGTCCGGGTCTCTCAGTCGCTCAAGTCGCCACTCGAGTGCTTCTCGCTTGGGCGTCAGGCGTGCCTCGGCGGGTCCGAGCAGCGACTTGCCCTGAAGACTGCAGAGTGTCTGGAAGTCTGGGATCCGTGCATCCAGCGCCTTGCTCACGTGCCATTTGAGGTCGGGTCCGGGGGCGATGAGGTTGCGGTCCATCGCCCAGTGCATATCGCGTGACAGGGCGAGGCCGTTGCGTGGGTCGTCGTCACCCGACTCGCTGAACGGGTGGATGTGTGCCGCCTCGACCAACGCCTCACCAGTGGGCGTGATGATCCGCACACCGGTCGCGGCGCAACGGTAGTCGTAGGCTTGGATGACGACACGCCGAAAGGCTGGGCTTCGGACATAGTCCGGCGGTTGCGCTTCGCTGGCGATGAGTGTGATTTCCTGGGTGCGCAGGCGGCGCTCGTAACGGCTAATGGCCGTCGAACGCTTGAGCATCGCTGTCAGTTCGGCGTGGCTGCGGTCGAACCAGGTGTCGGCCAAGACCTCGCTCAGGGCGTCACATTCGGCAGGGTCTTGGATGAGCGCGTGTAGCTCGGGGTCGAGGTAGGCATACGCGATGTTGTCTTCAACGTCTGAAGCCGATCGGACCGTAGAGAGTGACGTCAATAGACTTTCTCGCCCCGGCTTGGCAGTTAAGTGCCAGAAGCTTGCTTTACCGTCTCGCAAGCTCCCTTGAAGGTGAAAGAACGGGAAGAAGGGATTGGGGTGGTCGCTCGGTGCCCTTATTGCGTCAAAAAAGCGGCGGTATCGCTCTAGCAACGCCGGTTCGTAGTGGATGCGATTCCGGGCAAGCAAGCCCGCGCGGGCCAGATCAAGGACCGCGAGAAGCATGCAGATCTTGTGGGGACTGAAACTACCACCCGGGCGCGGGTTGACCCGCAACTGCCGGAATCTATCTGCGAATGCTTCACGGGCCTCAAAGCTCATGACCAGTAATCCGCTTTCTCCGGAAAGATCCAGCGCACGCCGCCGCGCGGGTCCGGCTGATCGCCCTTGTAGCGAGGGATGAGGTGGATGTGCAGGTGCGGCACCGTCTGCCCGGCGGCTGGGCCGTCGTTGACGCCGATGTTGTAGCCATCCGGCTTGAACTCGGCGTCGAGTGCGCTCTTCATGCGACCGAGCAGTTGCAGCAGATCGAGCAGGTCGCCGCCCGGGATGCCGAAGAGCGAGCCGATGTGACGCCGCGGGATGATCAGCGTGTGGCCGGGTGAGACCGGA
>DALYGT010000287.1:0-2164 GCA_031971375.1 Burkholderiales bacterium
CTGCTGATCGCCCACGCGCTGGTCGGGACCTTCCTCGGCATCCTGCTCTCCTACGGCATGGTCGCGCCGCTCTCGGCCCTGCACGAGCAAAAAGCCACCGAAGCCAGCAAAGTCTATGACTGCATCAAGGCGGTGTTGCTCGCCAGCATGAACGGCTACGCCCCGCCAGTGGCGGTCGAGTTCGGCCGCAAGGTGCTGTTCTCGACCGATCGTCCGGGCTTCCGTGAACTCGAGGAAGAGATCAAGAATCGCAAGGGCAAGTGAGCCCGATCGCATGAGCCGCTTGCAGATCGCCGACACATCGCAAGTCGGCCTATTTTTTACAACGGAGCGACCACGGGTTGACGACCGGTGAGTGACGACAGCCAGCGCCCTATAGTCTTCAAACGGGTCAAGAAGACCCTGCATGGCGGCCACCACGGCGGCGCCTGGAAGATCGCCTACGCCGACTTCGTCACGGCGATGATGGCCTTCTTCCTGCTGATGTGGCTGCTGACCTCGGTGAACAAGGCCAAGCTCGAGGGCATCTCGAGCTACTTCAAGACACCCATGCGCGTTGCCCTCAACGGTGGCGGCTCCGGCTCGCACTCGAGCATGCTGCCAAACAAGGGCGATGGCATCCTGATGAAACCCGGGATGCGTCCGCAGCAAGGCAAGGGCGACCAACCGAAAGAGGGCAAGGGTGAAAAGTCCGGTATCGGCGACGGTGACAGGTCTGGAAAAGGCGATTCCGACGCCGAGAAACTGGCCGACGCCATCCAGGCCAAGGTCGAACGGCGCAAGCTCGAGGACCTCAAGGAAGAGATCGAGCAGGCCATCCAGGTCTTGCCGGCACTCGCCAAGTTCAAGGAGCTGATCAAGATCGAGCTCACCACCGACGGGCTGCGACTGCAGATCCTCGACGACCAGAAGCGGCCCTCATTCGACCTCGGCAGCGGCCGCATGAAGGAACACACCTCTGCAGTGCTCAAACAGCTGGCTGTCCTGCTCAATCAGGTGCCCAACCGCATCAGCATCTCCGGCCACACCGACTCCAGACCCTATGCCGGCGGACTCGGCGGCTATTCCAACTGGGAATTGTCGGCTGACCGTGCCAACTCGGCGCGGCGCGAACTCGTCAACGGTGGCATCGCCGAGGACAAGATCCTGCGCGTGGTCGGTCTCGGGTCGGCAGTGCCTTTCGACAGATCGAATCCTGCAGACCCGCTGAATCGTCGCATCACCATCATGGTGCTCAACAAGAAGGCCGCAGAGATCGTCAGTTCCGATGGCGGAACGGTCGACGTGTTGCGTCCTTCCGACCTTGCTCCGGCCCAGATTGCGCCAACGGAACCCGCCGCAAACCCCCGCTGAAGCGCCGACCCCACCCCTGCGCAAGGCCCTCCTCTGCCTGCTCGGTGCGGCGGTGATCGTCGGCGCGCTGATGGTGGCGCTGCCGCCACACGACGAGACGCTGCTGCAGTGGGCGTGGTTGCACGGTGCCCTCGCCGCCTCGCTCGGCTGGGCGACCACGCTGCCGCGCTGGTGGATACCGATCCTCCTGTTGTTCACGCCGACTGCGGTGGTGGCGCTGGCGCTAGACGTCCCGCCGCTGCTGTGGCTTGCCGCCGGCCTGCTGCCTTGGCTGGTGTTCCGAGGCGTCATCCGTGACCGCGTGCCGCTGTTCCTCAGCGACGAGCCGGCCACCCGGCGCCTGCTCGAGCTCATCACCGACGAGCACCCGGTCAGCGTGGTCGACCTCGGTTGCGGCACCGGCGGGCTGCTGCTGGCGCTGCGCGAAGCGCGCCCGATCGCGCGCCTCAGGGGCGTCGAGAATGCGCCGCTGACCTGGCTCATCGCGCGGCTGAGGCTAGCCAACGCTGCGGTGGAGGTCACCTACGGCTCGATCTGGGACATACCGCTCGACCGGTATGACGTGGTCTACGCCTATCTTTCGCCGGCAGCCATGCCGCGCCTTTGGGAAAAAGCCTCGCGTGAGATGCGCCCCGGCAGCCTGCTGGTCAGCAACAGTTTCGAGGTGCCCGGGGTTGCGCCGGATCGGTTCCTTCCGCTCGACGGCACCGGCATGGCGACCGCGCTCTACGTCTGGGAGATGGGCGGCGATACGGTCATCACATCGGGGGCGACCGACGCCACCGCCTGAGCATCGTCCAGCAACCGCGCC
>DALYGT010000288.1:0-2161 GCA_031971375.1 Burkholderiales bacterium
GATGCCGGCCTTGTCGGTGCGGTATTGCACCTGACCGGCCTTGGCATTGCGCACGGCGCCTGCGACATCCATCGATACGGTACCCACCTTGGGGTTCGGCATCAGGCCGCGTGGGCCGAGCACTTGACCGAGCGCACCGACGATACGCATGGCATCCGGTGTCGCGATGACGACGTCGAAGTCGAGGTTGCCGCCCTTGATCGATTCGGCAAGGTCCTCGAAGCCGACGATGTCGGCACCAGCAGCCTTGGCCTCTTCGGCTTTGGCGCCCTGCGCGAACACGGCAACGCGGGCGGTCTTGCCGGTACCTGCCGGCATCACCAGCGAGCCGCGGACGACCTGGTCCGACTTGCGCGGGTCGACACCGAGGATCACGGCGATATCGACGCTCTCGTCGAACTTGGCGGTGGCCGTCTCCTTGATCAGGCCGATGGCCTCGTCAAGGGTGTAGTTGCGGCTGCGGTCGATCTTGGCGCGCAGCGCTTGCGTGCGCTTGGAGAGCTTTGCCATTTAAACCACTCCTTCCACGTCGATGCCCATGCTGCGCGCGCTGCCGGCGATGGTGCGCACGGCGGCGTCGAGGTCCGCAGCGGTGAGGTCGGGCATCTTTGTCTTTGCGATGTCCTCAGCCTGTGCGCGGGTGAGCTTGCCGACCTTGTCGGTGTGCGGCGTCTTGCTGCCTTTCTGGACACCCGCCGCCTTCTTGATGAGGACGGTTGCCGGCGGCGTCTTCATCACGAAGGTGAAGGACTTGTCCGCGTAGGCGGTGATCACCACGGGGATCGGGAGACCCGGCTCCAAGCTCTGCGTGGCGGCATTGAATGCCTTGCAGAACTCCATGATGTTGAGGCCGCGCTGACCCAGCGCGGGACCGACCGGCGGCGACGGATTGGCCTTGCCGGCGGGAATCTGCAGCTTGATGAAGCCGACGATCTTCTTTGCCATGTGCTACTCCTTGTGCGGGTACAGACGAACCGGACATGCCGGCTCTCCCCAGAACGGACGGGCCGGAGCCCGCCCACCAAAACCGGTCAGCTCTTCTCGACCTGACCGAAATCCAGCTCGACGGGCGTCGAGCGCCCGAAGATCGATACCGAGACGCGAACTTTGCTCTTCTCGTAGTTGACGTCCTCGACCGCGCCCTCGAAATCGGTGAATGGGCCTTCCTTGACGCGCACCACCTCGCCAACCTCGAACAACACCTTGGGCCGCGGCTTCTCGACACCCTCCTGCATCTGCTGCAGGATGTTATTGACCTCGCGCTCCGAGATCGGCGTCGGCGCGTGAGCCCGGCCACCGACGAAGCCGGTGACCTTGGGCGTGCTCTTGACCAAGTGCCACGTCTGGTCGTTCATCTCCATCTCGACCAACACGTAGCCAGGAAAGAACTTGCGCTCGGACAGGGTCTTCTGGCCGTTCTTCATTTCGACCACTTCTTCGACGGGGACGAGGATCTGACCGAAGCTGTCGACCATGCCAGCCTGCTCGATGCGCTGCATGAGCGCGCGCTGAACGGACTTCTCGAGCCCGGAATGCGCATGCACCACATACCAACGCTTGCTCATACATCTCCCCGGATCAGCAGTTCGACGGCTTGGAACAGCAGCGCGTCAACCAGCCAAAGAAACAATGCGGTGACCAGCACCAGCGCCACCACCACCAGCGTCATGCGCGTGGCCTCTTGGCGCGACGGCCAAGCCACCTTGCGCGTCTCATCGCGAGATTCGCGCGCAAAGACGAGGAACTCGCGCCCCTTGTCCGATGTAGCAGCAACAACCACGCCGAGACCCGCACCGACGAGCACCGCGAGCACCCGCACCACGGTCGGCGCCGAGCCTTCCAGCAGGTAGAACGCCGCGATACCTGCGATGAGGCACAAGCCGGCGCCAAGCAACTTCAATCGATCTGCCATCTACCCACCCGTCCTCGCAGACCGGGCCTGTCTAAGGGGTGGCAGGCCAGGAGGGTCTCGAACCCCCAACCTTCGGTTTTGGAGACCGACGCTCTGCCAATTGAGCTACTGGCCTGCTGCTACCACCCCCGGCCCGAAGGCCGGGAAACCTGTTTTACTGCGCACACAGCGGGTTGTCGCCCGCCGCTCTCGTCACTCGATGATCTTTGCCACCACGCCGGCGCCGACGGTGCGGCCGCCTTCGCGAAT
>DALYGT010000289.1:0-2159 GCA_031971375.1 Burkholderiales bacterium
CGCCGAGCATAGAGACCTTGCCACGGGCAACATACTCGATGAAGGCCCAGGCCAGCACCGCAGCAGCGGTGGCGGCGAAGGTATTCAGGTAAGCGAAGGCTGCGACACCGTTGGCTTCGAGGTTGGAGCCGACGTTGAAGCCGAACCAGCCGACCCACAGCAGCGATGCGCCGATCATGGTCATTACCAGGTTATGCGGGGGCATGGCTTCCTTGCCGAGGCCGACACGCTTGCCGAGCATGATCGCCGACACCAGACCCGCGACACCGGCGTTGACGTGCACCACGGTACCGCCCGCGAAGTCGAGCGCACCCTTGGCCCACAGCCAGCCTGCGTTGGCGGTCACCGTGGCCAAGGTCTGGTCGTTGGTGATCGCGTCGGGGCCATCCCAATACCACACCATGTGTGCGATCGGGATGTAGGAGAAGGTGAACCACAGCGCCATGAAAGCGAGGACGGCACCGAACTTCATGCGCTCGGCGAAGGCGCCGACGATGAGGGCCGGGGTGATCGCCGCGAAGGTGCACTGGAATGCCACGAACAACAGCTCGGGAATGACCACGCCCTTGCTGAAGGTCGCCGCCGCCGAATCGGCGTTGATGCCTGCCAGCAGCAGTTTGTCCATGGACCCGAAGAACGGATTCCCCGCCGTAAAGGTCAGCGTGTAGCCGTAGATGACCCATAGCACGGTGATCAGCGAGAAGGTCATAAAGACCTGCATCAGCACCGACAGCATGTTCTTGCTGCGGACCAGCCCGCCGTAGAACAGCGCCAGACCCGGGATGGTCATCAGGATCACCAGCGTCGTGGCGACGTACATGAAGGTGGTGTCGCCCTTGTTCGGGGTGACAGCGGGCGCGGCGGCCGCCTCGGCAACGGGCGCATCGGCCGCTGCAGCCGGGGCGGTGTCGGCTGCGACAGCTTCGGCAGCAGCGGGGGCCGGCGCATCCTCGGCAAAGGTCGGGGCGACCAGACCGACGCCAGCGACCAGGGCCAGCGACAGAAGAAATTTCTTGAACATGTTGGGCCTCCTCAGAGCGCGTCGGAGCCGGTCTCGCCGGTACGGATCCGGACGGCCTGCTCGAGGTTGGAGACAAAGATCTTGCCGTCGCCGATCTTGCCGGTGCTGGCAGACCGCGAGATGGCATCGATCACCTGGTCGATGAGACCAGCATCGATGGCCGCCTCGATCTTGACCTTCGGCAGAAAGTCGACAACATATTCGGCACCCCGATACAGCTCGGTGTGCCCCTTTTGCCGACCAAAGCCCTTGACCTCGGTGACGGTGATGCCCTGCACGCCGATGGCGGACAGCGCCTCACGCACCTCGTCGAGCTTGAACGGCTTGATGATGGCGGTTACCAGTTTCATCACAGCTCCTTGGGGTTGAGGAGCCCGCCCAAGCCCTTTCGGGCTTGGGAAAGCTCTTAAAAGCAGGTGTCTACTGCGTGGCGCTTAGAAAGTGCGCTTGAGGTAGCCGGTGAACTGGTCTTCGCTGCCGAAGACTGCGGAGTCACCTTGCGTATGCTTGGTGTACATCACACCGGCCTCGGTGCCAGCGAGTTTCTCACCCAGCTTGCCCATGTCGTAGGCCAGGCTCGCGCGCCAGTCGTTGTAGGAGAAGGCGCTGTTGGCGGAACCCGCAAAGTGCTGACGACCCCAGTGGGCGCCGGCGGTCACACCGGTATCACCGATCGGCACGGCGGCCGAGAGGTCGAGGTACCAACTGCCGTCAGCGTTCGTGTACTGGAAGACTTCGTTGGTCAGGCCGTACGAGTACTTGGCCGTGAACCACTTCCAACTCAGCGCGGCATATGCCTCGAGCGTGTTCGCCGTCGGCGTACCACCCTTGCGGCCGGGATAGTAGTAGAACAGCAAGCCGACGTCATAGCCGACGCCGGTGTCGCCAAAGGTGTTCTTGTAGCCGCCGTAGATGTCCCACTCAAGGCTGCTGGACTTGTATCCCAAGCCGTCGCTCCCATCCGAGTAGCTGTCGCGCAGCCACGAGATGTTAGAGGCCCAGGTGCCCAAGTAGATACCGCTGGAATGGGCGTAGTCGAAGCCGCCCTGCAGGGCTGGGTCCTCGCGGGTCTGGCTGATGCCACGGAAGATGTACTGGCTGAACAAGCCGACGTTGGCGGTAAAGGTGTGCTCGGGAG
>DALYGT010000290.1:0-2158 GCA_031971375.1 Burkholderiales bacterium
ATGCCGCGCAGGCCGAGCAGGCTCGCGCCGTTGTAGCGCCGGTGGTCGAAACGCCGCTTGAACGCGCCGAGCACTGGGAGAGCCCAGAGCGCGGCGAAACGCGTCAGCCAGCTGCGACGGAACTCAGACTTGAGAAAGTCCCCGAGCATCTGCGCGAGCCCCTCGGAGGTCTTGAGGAAGACGTTGCCGACAAAGCCGTCGCAGACCACCACGTCGGCCTCGCCCCGGTAGACCCCGTTGCCCTCGATGTTGCCGGTGAAGTTGAGCGCGCTCTCGCGCAGCAGGGTCGCGGCACGTTTGACCACCTCGTTGCCCTTGATGTCCTCGGAGCCGATGTTGAGCAGCGCGACACTCGGCGACGGCCGATGGCCGATGGCGGACACCAGCGCGCTGCCCATGATGCCGAACTGCAGCAGGTGTTCCGGGCTGCAATCGACATTCGCGCCGAGGTCGAGGATGCAGACCGGGCCTTGCTTCGTCGGCATCATGCTGGCGATGGCCGGACGGTCGATGCCGGGCAGGGTCTTGAGGACGAAGCGCGCGGTTGCCATCAGCGCGCCGGTGTTCCCGGCGCTGACGCACGCCTGCGCGGCGCCCGCGTCGACGAGGTCGATCGCGACGCGCATCGAGGAATCCTTCTTGTTGCGCATCGCCAGCGCGGGCGACTCGTCCATGTCTACAACCTGCGTGGCGTGACGGATGGTGATGCGCGCGTCTGACATTCTGCCGTGTCGCCGCAAAGCTTCGCGGATCGCGGTCTCGTCGCCGACCAGGATGGCACTGTCGCCGGCATGGCGGCGCAGGAAAGCCAGCGTGGCCGGGATGGTGACGGATAGCCCGTGGTCGCCGCCCATCGCATCGACGGCGATCGTCACCTTGGCCTGCGGGTCAAGCCCGATAGGCCCGTCCTTGCTCCGCAACTCCACGAGGGCCTCTCGCCAGTGGCTCAGTCACAGCTCGGCGGCATACCCCGCCGGGGCGCCGCCAAGATCAGCCGCCGGGTGACCCCGGCCGGCATCACTCGTCGTTCTTGGTGCGTACGACCTTGCGGCCGCGGTAGAAACCGTTCGGCGAGATGTGATGGCGCAGATGCGTCTCGCCGGTCGACGGCTCGACGGCGAGCGGCGGGTTGGTGAGGAAATCGTGCGAGCGATGCATGCCGCGCTTGGACGGCGACTTCTTGTTCTGCTGGACAGCCATTTCATTCTCCCTAAGGGCCGCGCGCGAAGGCGCGACGTCAATCGTTCTCTTCGGTCGGACCCGGACGGCTCACGCCTCCCGCATCCACCCTACCCTGCAGCACCGCGAACGGCGACTGCCTGCCGGAGACCGCCGGCCCGGGCAACTCGCAGTCCTCGTGTCGCGGCAACATCGGCAGCGACAGCAGGACCTCTTCTTCCACCAGCTCGGCCAGATCGATGTGCGCCATCATCGGCAGCACCTCGACGCCCTCCGGATCGAACTCGGCCTCAGCGTCTTCCTCGCCGAACGCCAAGGTCTGGCCTACATCAACCTGTACCGCCATGGGCCGCATGCAACGCTGACACATCACATGCAAGACGCCACCGATGCGGACATCCAGTGAAGGACGCCCGCGGGTGTCCACCGACCCACTAACCTGCATCGACACCCCGCCCGTCGTATCTGCGACACTATCGAGCAAGCGCGACAGTTGAGTGGGGCGGAACTCCGCCTCCACTACCCGCGATTCCTCGCAAAAGCGCTGCAGTTCGACGATCAAAGGCATCGACATAAACGTGCAAGGTTACGCGAGAGACCCCCGCCCCGTCAACTTGGGTGGTCGTTTTGCCAACGCGCCATGGCGTAGACGGGCATGACGCAGCGTCTGGTTCTCGGCTCGTCCTCGCCTTACCGCCGCGCGTTGCTGGAGCGGCTCGGAGTGCCGTTCGAGGTGCAGGTGCCAGCCATCGACGAGTCGATGCTCGAGGGGGAGCATCCGCGCACGACCGCCCAGCGTCTCGCCGAGGCCAAGGCGCGTGCCGTCGCGTCGAGGGTCGGCGATGGTGTCGTCGTCATCGGGTCGGACCAGGTGGCGGCGAGCGGCAAGATCCGCCTCGAGAAACCGGGCGATGCGAGGACTGCAGTGGAGCAACTGCTGTCGATCCGCGGGCTGACGGTACAGTTCTTTACCGCCGTG
>DALYGT010000291.1:0-2149 GCA_031971375.1 Burkholderiales bacterium
GCGGCTGGCCACCACGCACTGGGGGCTGTATGCGTCGCCCGACTATCTGGCCCGCGTTGGCGAGCCGCTGCTGCCGCAGGCGCTGGAAAGCATGCACGGTCTGATGTTGCTGAGCCGCACCGGCGAGGCGGTGCCCTGGCGGCTCAGCCGTGTGGACGATGCCGGTGCGGCGCCCACCGTCGTGCTGCCCGCGCAGCGCAGCGTGGCGAACTCGCCCAGCCTGCTGGCGCGCATGGCGCAGCTGGTGGCGGATGACTTCGGCACCGGGCTGGAGATGCAGCCGGAAGGCCCCGGCCGCGTCGCCCGCGCCATGCTGGCCTGGGGGCTGGAAGCGCCGCAGGCCGACTGCAACGAGCGTTGCGACCGCGCCGCCGCGGTCTTTCTCGCCGCCTTCCACCACGACCCGGCGCTGCTCGACCCGATGCGCGCGGTGATCGCCAACATGCGCCAGGCGGTAGCGCAGGACGGCCTGGCCCCGGGCGTCGGCGCCACGATCATGGCGGCGATGGATGGGCTGTTCATGGCCCGTGTCTTCGGCCTCTACAGCCCCACCGAACCCGAGCGCCAGGCGATGCGCGCCGCGCGCAGCCGGCCGTTGGTCGAAGCGCTGTTCGCCTGGTTCGAGGTGCAGTTGGCGCGGCTGCCCGGCAGCAGCGCCACTGCCGAGGCGATCCGCTACGCGCTGAACCACCGCGACGGCTTGATGCGGTTCCTCGACGACGGCCGGATCGAGATGGACACCAACACTGTGGAGCGCGCGATCCGCCCGCTGTGCCTCAGTCGTAAGAACGCGCTGTTCGCCAGCGGCGATGACGGCGGGGCGCGTTGGGCCGCGATGGCCTCGTTGATCGAGACCTGCAAAATGAACGGCGTCGACCCGCTGCGCTACTTCACCGACGTGCTGACACGGCTGGTCAACGGCTGGCCGCAGAGCCGGATCGACGAACTGATGCCGTGGTGCTGGGCTGAGAGCGGGACGGCGACGTCAAGCGCCGGCCGGTAGGGTGACGGGGCTGCGCTTACGGTTGTCGAGACCTTCCACCTGGACCTGGAGACCACCACGATGACCGACGACACGATGGCGCTACGGGGGCTTTTGGAGAAGTCCTCCGACGCCGACCTGCTGCGCGAGATGATTGGCTTTGCCGCCGAGCGGCTGATGGCGCTGGAGGTTGCGAGCCTGACCGGCGCCGCCCCTGGCGAACGCAGCGAGAGCAGGGTCAACCATCGTAACGGCTACCGCGAGCGGGATTGGCAGACCCGGGCCGGCACGGTCGAGCTTCGCATCCCGAAGCTGCGCCGCGGCAGCTACTTCCCGGCCTTCCTGGAGCCGCGGCGGACCGCCGAGAAGGCGCTGACCGCAGTGATCCAGGAAGCCTATATCCAGGGCATCTCGACGCGGTCCGTGGACGACCTGGTGCGCGCCATGGGCCTTGATGGCGTCTCCAAGAGCCAGGTCTCCCGCCTCTGCGCCGAGATCGATGACCGGGTGCAGGACTTCCTCAACCGCCCGATCGAGGGCGACTGGCCCTACCTGTGGCTCGACGCCACCTACGTGAAGGTGCGCGAGGCCGGGCGCATCGTCCCGGTCGCCGTGACCATCGCCGTCGGCGTCAACGGCGATGGCCGGCGCGAGGTGCTCGGCATGGCCATCGGCGCCTCCGAGGCCGAGACCTTCTGGCTCGACTTCCTGCGCTCGCTCACGCGCCGCGGCCTGCGCGGCGTGAAACTGGTGATCTCCGACGCCCATGAGGGGCTGAAGGCTGCCGTGGCCAAGGTACTGCGGGCGACCTGGCAGCGCTGCCGCGTGCACTTCATGCGCAATGCCGCTGCGCATGCCGGCAAGAGCCAGCGCCGCCTGGTCTCGGCCTGGATCGGAACCGCGTTTGCCGAGGCCGATGCGCCTGCCGCCCATGCCCAGTGGCGCCGCGTTGCCGACCAGCTCCGCCCCAAGGTGCCCAGGCTGGCCGAGTTGATGGACGCCGCCGAGCACGACGTCCTCGCCTACATGGACTTCCCGCGCGAGCACCGCGCCAAGATCCACTCCACAAACCCCATCGAACGCCTCAACGGCGAGATCAAGCGCCGCACCGATGTCGTCGGCATCTTTCCCAACGAAGGCGCCATCACCAGGCTGATCGGCGCCATC
>DALYGT010000292.1:0-2145 GCA_031971375.1 Burkholderiales bacterium
GCCGTGGATCGGTCAGGTCGCTGCCGGGCTCGCTTTCCTGTTTGTCGGCGCTGGGGTCCACATGGTTCAGACCGTGGGTCTGGCGCTCGCCACCGACCTCGTGCCGGAGGAATCGCAGCCCAAGGTGGTCGGCCTCATGTACGTGATGCTGCTCGCCGGCATGATCGTCAGCGCCATCGTCTTTGGCATGCTCCTCGACACCTATACCCCGGGGCGGCTGGTGCAGGTGATCCAGGGCGCTGCCGTGATCACGCTCGTCCTCAATGTTCTCGCGATGTGGAAGCAGGAGACGCGCGACCCGCGTCGCCACCTGACACCACCGGTCCAGGATGTCGAGTTCGCCGATGCCTGGACGGTGTTCCGCCGCGGCCCGGATGCGTTGCGCCGACTGCTCGTCGTCGGCCTCGGGACGGCAGCCTTCAGCATGGAGGACGTGCTGCTCGAGCCCTACGGTGGCGAGATCCTGCGCATGTCGGTGAGTGACACGACGCTGCTCACTGCGACCCTGTCTGCCGGTGGCCTTGCGGGCTTCTGGGCGGCCTCGATCATCCTCGGTCGCGGCTATGACGCCTTCCGCATGGCGGCCATCGGTGCGCTGATCGGGCTGCCGGCGTTCGCGCTGGTCATCGCCGCAGCGCCGCTTGATTCGCCCGGTTGGTTCGGCACGGGTGTGTTGCTCATCGGTGTGGGCGGCGGGCTCTTCGGCCACGGCACGCTGACCGCCACCATGCGCGCGGCCCCACGCGACGCCGTCGGTCTTGCACTCGGCGCGTGGGGCGCGGTGCAGGCCACTGCTGCTGGCGCTGCGGTGGGGTTCGGTGGCATCCTGCGCGACGCCTACGCTGCGGTGACGGAACCGGTCCTCGGCTATATATTCGTCTATAGCCTTGAATTGGCGTTGTTGGTTGTGACGATCACCGCGATGGTGCCGTTGGCCGGATGGCGGCGGACCCTGACGGCCCGTAATCAGGCAGCTTAACCTTACGAACGAGAGGAGAGAGAGATGACCTTGACCACTTGGATCCTGATCTTTTGGGTGATCATCCTGGCGCGCTTCATCGCCAAGACCTACACGCACAAGTCGAATTGAGTCACCCTCGATAGCGCGATGCGAACGGGCCCCACGGGGCCCGTTTGTGTTCAACCACCGATACGAATACTCTTTGGCCGACTCCGGCGTGGGTCTTCACGACAGCATCTTCCTAAAGTGTCGTCTGTCGTTGCCGTTAACATCAGTAGACCCTTGGTCCGGGAATGAAAGTGCCTGAGTCTCGCTCGAGTGATGCGCTGCTTGCCAGCCTCCTGACGTTTGTCGCGGGGGGCGCACTGGCATGTCTGCTCTGGGCTCCGGAGGCGATGCCCGACGGGGCGCTTCTAGGTGCCCTCGCGGTGGTCTCCGCCCTCGCTCTGCTCCAGCTGGTGCGCTGCCTCAGGTCCGGGGCTGCCGACCATCAGTCTGCGAAGCTGGCGACCGCCGAGCCTGAATCGCCATTGTTCGACCCGGCCCGACCGGCAGAGGCCTTTGGTGAGCTGCTGGCGCAGGTGAGCAGCAGCCGGGACGAGTTGCGGCAGGTGCAGAGCACCATGCAGAACGCCGTGACCTCCCTGACCCGGAGTTTTGAGGAGATCGCAGCGCACGCCCGGTCCGACGCTGGGGGAGGCTCTGACGGCGATCGCATCAGCTACGAGCGCTTCGCCGAAGAGAGCTCAGGGATCCTGCGCAACCTGGTCGGCACCATCGTCGACGGCGGTGGACGCAGCGCCACCACGATCGCGCACATGGAGGCGGTTCGCGAGCAGGTCGATGACGTCAACCGCATCCTGATCGAGATCGAGGCCATCGCCTCGCAGACCAATCTGCTTGCACTCAACGCAGCCATCGAGGCGGCGCGTGCCGGCGATGCCGGACGAGGCTTCGCTGTGGTGGCCGACGAGGTGAGGGCGCTGTCCAGCCGGACCCAGACCTTCAGCCGCGAGATCCGCCAGCGGAGCGCCGCGATCGAGCAGTCGGTCGGCCAGGCGATGACCAGTAGCACCGAGATGGCGGCAAGCCACCGCGCGCTCGCCGAAGACAGCGGCAGCCACCTCGACGGGCTGCTGCGCATGATGTCCGACCTCGGCGAGCAGCGCCGCTCCGACGAGGCC
>DALYGT010000293.1:0-2119 GCA_031971375.1 Burkholderiales bacterium
GGGTCAGGCCGACGGCCTGGCCGAGCCCGATCCAGGCCTCGATGCCGCCGAGGTCCTCGCCCATGCCGTCGTGGTCGATGATGCGCTGGATCCACTCGCGGCGGATCTCGACGTCGGGGCAGTTGGAAATGATCGCCGCGTCCTTCACCGGGATCGAGATCTGGTAGTAGAAGCGGTTGGCGACCCAGCCCTGCAGCTGCTTCTTGCTCAGCTTGCCCTCAGCCATCATCACGTGGAACGGGTGATAGATGTGGTAGCTGGTGCCCTTCTCGCGCAGCTTGGCCTCGAATTCCTCGGGGCCCCAGGGGGCGAGTTGCGTGTTCTCGGCGATGCCCATGCGGGTCTCCTTACAGGGTGATTTCCATGCCGTCGTACGACACCTCGATGCCGTGACGGGCGAGCTCTGCGCGCTCGGGCGAATGCTCGTCGAGGATGGGGTTCGTATTGTTGATGTGGATGAGTATGCGGCGCGGCTTGGTGAAGCGGTTCAATTCTTCGATCATGCCGCCGGGGCCCGACTGCGGGTTGTGGCCGATCTCGCGGGCGCGTTTCTTGGAGATGCCCATGTCGATCATCTCGGTGTCGGTCCAGAAGGTGCCATCCACCATCACTGCATCGGCGCTCTCCATCAGCGGCACCAGGTGCGGCTCGATCTCGACCAGTCCCGGCGAGTAGAACAGGCTCTTGCCGGTCGCGATGTCGCGGATGACGACACCGATGTTGTCGCCCGGGTGCGGGTTGTTGCGGTGCGGCGAATAGGGCGGCGCGGCCGACTTGAGCGCCACGCAGAGGAAGTCGAGCCCGTCGACGCCGGGGATGCTGAAGCGCTCGGTCTCGGAGGGCACGATGCGGTGCCAGTCAACGGTGCAGTAATGCGACAGGACGTTAAACAGCGGGTTGCCCTTGGTCAGGTCCTCGTGGACCTGGTCGGTGCACCAGATCGGCAGCGGGCGCGAGCCTTCGCGCAGCATCAGCAGGCCGGTGGTGTGGTCGATCTGCGCGTCGACCAGGATGATCCCTTGGATGCCGGTGTCGCGCAGGCCGCGCGCCGGTTGCAGGCAGGGGTTCTGCTTGAGCTGGGTGAGGATGTCGGGGGAGGCGTTGAACAGCACCCAGTCGATGCCGTCCTTGCTCACCGCGATCGACGACTGCGTGCGCGCGCTGAGCCCCGGCTTGCCGTCGCGGACGCCGCGGCAGTTGGCACAGTTGCAGTTCCACTGCGGAAAGCCACCGCCGGCGGCGGAACCTAGGACTCTGACGAACATGGCACTCGATCTGAAATTGGGGGTGGCCGCTCAGCCGGGGCTTTGGGCGCTGGTTGTCACGGATACGATCGACCACAAATCTTGACGGGTCGTTCTTTGGACAGGTTCTTGAATCTGCCCTTCATAAAAACAAAACCCGCGCCGGTGAGGGCGCGGGTTGCACAGCGCGTCGCGATTAGCGAGCGGCGATGTACATGGTCACTTCGAAACCGAAGCGCAGGTCAGCAGCAGCGGGCTTGGTCCACATGGCTGAATCTCCATTTTCACGTTGCAGGAGCCGCTGACGCGGCGGGTCATCACCTTGATGACTTGAGCTGCATACTGGATGAGGGGGTCCGACCATGCTTGCGCCTGACTCGCATTGCGAGCTAGTGAATATCATTAAGCGGCCCAAGGACAAAGGCCTCCCGGTGACCGGTGGCGCAGGATACAGTTCGCGCTTCACACCGTCGTCACATCGTTGCTCGCATTGAACGCCGCCGCTGCCCCTCTCGCCTTGCCGGTCCGTGCCCACTGGCTGCGCAACGCCCTGCTGGCGTCACTGCTGGTCCACGCGCTCGTACTGGTCACGGTACGCGGGTGGCAGCGCGATGTCCTGCCGCCGGCCAAGATGATCACCGTGGAGCTGCAGCGGGATGATGCGCCACCCCCGCCACCGCCACCGCCTCCCCCGCCGCCGCCTCCCCCGCCGGCCAGAACGGCAGCCCAGCCGCCCAGAGTCACTCCGCCGCCGCGCACGGCGACACTGCCACCCCCTGCGCCGCTTATCACCGCCGCGCCCGAAGCGCCCGCCCGGCCCGAGCAGCCCGTGGTGCAGCGCCCGCCTGAGCCGCCTCCACCGCCCCCTTCTCCGG
>DALYGT010000294.1:0-2107 GCA_031971375.1 Burkholderiales bacterium
AGTGGCCCGCCTGCGTGGGCGACTGCGCGACTGGGTCGGCGCGGTCTGATCCGACCGGCCCTGATCCGGCCGGAAGCAGAGCCGCTCGTTCGCGGCCGGGCCGTGGCGTGGTTGGCGTGTGTTCAGCGCCCCTTGCGCGCCTGTTCAACGAGGTAGTCGACGACCTCGAACATCTGGTCGGCGCCGCCGGCCATCGATGGCGAGGTCAGGTACTTGCCGCCGACCACCAGCGACGGGACGCTGGTCAGACCGTAGCTGACATTGAGCTGGCGCGCAGCCTGAAGCTTGCTGTTGACGCCGAAAGAGCGATACGCCTCACCGACCTTGGCGCTGTCGGCGCCCTGCTTGCCGGCCCACTGCAGGAAGGTCTGCTCGTCGTTGAGGTTGATCTTCTCGACATGGAGGGCGTTGAACATCTTGCTGTGCAGGTCGACGCCGGTCGCTTCGAGCGCATAGAACGATTTGGCCATTGGCTGCCAGTGCGCGGCAAGCACCGCAGGCACGCGACGGAACTGCACATCCTTGGGCAGACGCGCGGCCCAGGCCTGCAGCTTGGGCTCGAGCGCAAAGCAATGCGGGCAGCCGTACCAGAAGAACTCGGTCACCTCGATCTTGCCGCCGGGTGTGGGCTGCGGCAACGGTACCGCAGCATAGTCCTTGCCTTCGACCGGCGCCGCAGCGGCAGAGCCGGCGCCAGCGAACATGACGAAACCAAAGGAGACCAAGAGGCTGGCGGCTCTACGGACGAGGGTGGCAGTGTCGGGGATGGTCATGTCGATCCTTCAGTGGTTGACGACGGCATCGGGACGCACCGGGATGCTGTCGATGCCGTTGCTCTTGAGAAACGCACGGACGCGCTCGAGTTCCGCCTGCGTCGCGAAAGGGCCGACGCGGATGCGGTGCAACGCCCCGCTCGCGTCCTCCGCATGCTGCACCGAGGCCGCCTGACCGAGCAAGGCCAGACGGGATCGGCGGTCGTCAGCCTCGGCCGCGCTGCGGAAAGCCCCGGCCTGCAGGTAAAAGGACATCGGCAGACTGATCCGGGCAGAAGACTGCGAAGATGGACCGCTGGCTGCCCCGGTGCGAGGCAAGCGGCCGGGCAGGTCGGGCGCGCTGGCCGGCCGCTCGTCGGTCGCGGTGCCAGCCTCCGGCACCGCCGGCTCGGCGCCATCGGTCGCGTCCTCGACGGGCGGGCTGGCAGCGCCATCCGGGGCCTTGGGCGGCTCCGCAGGTTGCTTGAGCGGTGGCAACTCGGTGGGCGATTCGCGTTCCTGGAACGGCGAGCCGCGCAGATTGAGCCAGACCGCCACCGCCAGCGCCATGCCGATCCCGATCAGGATGCCAATGAAGATGCCGGTGAACAGCCCTGCGCCACGCGAAGCGCCGCCGGTCGGGGCCTCTGCAGGCTTGCGCTCGGCCATGCCTACATGCGCTCCGGTGCGCTCACGCCGAGCAGGCCGAGGCCGTTGGCAATGACCTGCCGGGTAGCGGCAGCCAGTGCGAGCCGCGCTTCGCGCAGCGCGGCATCGTCGACCAGGAACTGGCTGGCGTTGTACCAGCTGTGGAAGTCGGCGGCGAGGTCCTTGAGGTAGAAGGCGACGCTGTGTGGTGCAAGCTCCTCGGCGGCGGCGGCCACCATCTGCGGGTAGGCCTCGAGCCGGTTGATCACGGCGCGCTCGTGCTCGCTCGCCAGCGGGCCAAGATCGACAGCACCCAGCACCGCTGCGTCGCCGCCCCACTGCTCGAGGACGCTGCAAATGCGCGCGTGCGCGTACTGGATGTAGTAGACCGGGTTGTCGTTGGTCTGGGCGCGGGCAAGGTCGATGTCGAACACCAGCTGCGAGTCGGCGCGACGTGCGGCGAGGAAATAGCGCGTCGCGTCGGCACCGACCTCGTCGATGAGGTCGCGCAGGGTCACGTAGCTGCCGGCCCGCTTGGAGATCTTGACCTCCTCACCCCCGCGCATGACCGTGACCATCTGGTGCAGCACATAGTCAGGCCAGCCCTGGGGGATGCCGATGCCGAGCGCCTGCAGACCGGCACGGACGCGGGTGATGGTGCTGTGGTGGTCGGCGCCCTGCTCGTTGATGACGCGCTCGAAGCCGCG
>DALYGT010000295.1:0-2088 GCA_031971375.1 Burkholderiales bacterium
AAGCGATCTACTCGGTGAAGTGACACCCGAGGTAGTGGGCCGCCCGCCACTGGCAAAGACAGCAACCCTAGCAGCAGCCCCACGACGCCCCTCACCCGACCGCCTCCTCCAGCGCGCCGATCGTCCCGTCGACCATCACCCGGACGGCGTCGTCGTCGAGGCAATAGGGCGGCATCCAGTAGACGGTGTCGCCGATGGGCCGCAGCAGAAGATTGCGGGCGAGGGCGGCGCGGGCGATGCGCATGCCGACCGCCGCACGCGGGCCCCGTCTTTCTGCGTCATCCAGTGCCACATCGAACGCCCAGACCATGCCGGTGCGTCGCCAGTGGCGGATGCGCGGGTGACGGCGCAGCGTCTCCGCCGCGGCGTCGATGCGCGCCGCGAGCGCGGCGTTGGCGGCCAGCACATCGCTCGCCTCGAACAGGTCGAGCACGGCGTTGGCAGCGGCGCAGGCCAAAGGGTTGCCGGTGTAGCTGTGGCTGTGCAAAAAGCCGCGCCTCACCTCGTGGTGGTAGAAAGCCTGGTAGACCTGGTCGGTGGTCAGCGTCACGGCGAGCGGCAGGAAGCCGCCGCTCAGACCCTTCGAGAGGCACAGGAAGTCCGGCCGGATGCCGGCCTGCTGGTGGGCGAACATCGACCCCGTGCGGCCAAAGCCGACCGCGATCTCGTCGCAGATCAGGTGCACGCCATAGAGGGTGCAGAGCTCGCGCGCCAGGCGCAGGTACTCGGCGTGGTGCATGGCCATGCCACCCGCGCACTGGATCAGCGGCTCGAGGATGAGCGCTGCCGTCTCGGCGTGGTGCTGCGCCAGATGCGCCTCGAGCAGCAAAGCCTGCCGCCGCGCAAAGGCCAGCGCATCCTCTCCGGCGGGCGCCTGCCGCCAGTCGGGGCTGGGGAGGATCGTGCAGTCGCGCAGCAGCGCGGAGTAGGTGTCGCGGAATAGCGGGATGTCGGTCACCGCCAGCGCGCCCAAGGTCTCGCCGTGGTAGCCGCCGGCCAGCGCCACGAACCGGGTCTTGCCTGGCTGGCCGCGGTTGCGCCAGAAGTGCGCGCTCATCTTGAGCGCGACCTCCACCGCCGAGGCGCCGTCCGAGCCGTAGTGCGCGTGGCCTAACCCGGTGAGTGCGCCCAGACGCTCCGACAGCCGCACCACCGGCTCATGGGTGAAGCCCGCTAGCATCACGTGCTCGAGCGTGTCGAGTTGGGCATGGATGGCGGCACGGATGTGCGGGTGGCCGTGGCCGAACAGGTTGACCCACCACGAGCTGATCGCGTCGAGGTAGCGCGTGCCGTCCTCGGCGACGAGCCAGGCGCCGTCGCCGCGCGCGATGGCCAGCGGCGGCAGGCCTTCGTGCAGCTTCATCTGCGTGCACGGGTGCCAGACCGCGCGCAGGGAGCGGGCGGCGAGTGTCGGGTCCTGTGCCTTCGGGGGGGTGGGGCTGCTCATGCTTCCATTCCGTTCACGCACCTAGTCTAGTCATGCGTCCGGCATCGCCGCGTCAGTCATGACGATTTTGACGCCGCGCCGCCACGTATACTCGCCGCGCCCTCATTCGAGACTTCGTCCACATGACTTCGTTCGCCCGCCACGATGGCCGCCTGCCCGACCAACTGCGCCCGGTACGCTTCACCCGCCGTTTCACCCGCCACGCCGAGGGTTCGGTGCTGGTCGAGTTCGGCGACACGCGGGTGCTGTGCACGGCCAGTGTCGAGGAGAAGGTGCCGGGCTTTCTGCGGGGCAAGGGCCAGGGCTGGGTCACCGCCGAATACGGCATGCTGCCGCGCGCCACGCACACCCGCGGCGACCGCGAGGCGGCGCGTGGCAAACAGAGTGGCCGCACGCAAGAGATCCAGCGCCTGATCGGACGCAGCCTGCGCGCCATCACCGACCTCAAGGCGCTCGGCGAGCGCTCCATCCACATCGACTGCGACGTGCTGCAGGCCGACGGCGGCACCCGCACCGCCGCCATCACCGGGTCCTGGGTGGCGCTCGCCGACGCTGGCGACTGGCTGGTGGCCAAGGGCCTGCTCGCTGCCAGCCCGGTGCGCGACAGCGTCGCCGCAGTCTCGGTCGGCATCCACGAGGGC
>DALYGT010000296.1:0-2072 GCA_031971375.1 Burkholderiales bacterium
GTCACCAGACCGGCAGCCTCCATGCGCTTGAGCAGCGGTGTGAGTGTCGCCGAATCCAGGCGCAGACGGTCAGCAAGACCTTTCACCGTCGAGCGCTCGACCTCCCACAGAACGACCAGCACCAGATATTGCGGATAGGTCAGGCCCAGACCCGTCAGGCGGGCCCGATACCCCCGAGTGATCGCCTGCGTTGCGGAATAGAGGGAGAAACACAGCTGGGCATCCAGCCGGAGGTTTTGAAAACCGGACATTGTGGAAGACTAGTACTTCCACCGGATACGTCAATGAGCGTACGAGATGAATACGTCGTCTGGCGCTTCGACATCATGCCGCCGCAACCCGCTCACCTCGCCCAAAACTGAACACGCCGGCGCGCGCATCCACCGTCACCACATCCCGCGCGACGAAGCTGCCCTCGAGGATGCGCTTTGCCAGCGCGTTCTCGATCTGGCTCTGGATGGCGCGCTTGAGCGGCCGTGCGCCGAACACCGGGTCGAAACCGGCCTTGGCCAGCTCGGCCAACGCTGCATCCGTGACCACCAGGCCGATGTCGAGCGCCTCCATGCGCTTGCGCAGACGGGCGAGCTGGATGTCGGCGATCCTGGCGATGTTCGCCTCATCGAGCGCGTGGAAGACCACGACCTCGTCGATGCGGTTGATGAACTCGGGCCGGAAGTGGGTCTTGACCTCGGCCATCACGGCGAGCTTCACCACCTGGTACTCGTCGCCGACCATGGCCTGGATCTGCTGGCTGCCTAAGTTGCTGGTCATCACCACCACGGTGTTGCGGAAGTCCACGGTGCGGCCCTGACCGTCGGTGAGGCGGCCGTCGTCGAGCACCTGCAGCAGCACGTTGAAGACATCGGGGTGCGCCTTCTCGACCTCGTCGAGCAGGATCACGCTGTAGGGCCGGCGACGGACCGCTTCGGTCAGCGTCCCGCCTTCCTCATAGCCGACATAGCCCGGCGGCGCGCCGATGAGTCGGGAGACGCTGTGCTTCTCCATGAACTCGCTCATGTCGATGCGCACCAGCTGCTCCTCGCTGTCGAACAGGAACTCGGCCAGCGCCTTGGAGAGCTCGGTCTTTCCGACCCCCGTGGGGCCGAGGAAGAGGAAGCTGCCATACGGACGGTTGGGGTCGGCGAGGCCCGACCGTGAGCGACGGATCGCGTCCGAGACCAGCCGGACGGCCTCGTCCTGCCCGACCACGCGCTGGTGGATTCGCTCCTCCATCTTGAGCAGCTTGTCGCGCTCGCCCTGCATCATCTTGCTGACAGGAATACCCGTCGCCCGGCTGACTACCTCGGCGATCTCCTCGGCGCCGACCTGGGTCCGCAAGAGCCGCGGCTTGCCGCCGGCCGGCGCGGCGCCGGCGCTCTCGGCGGCCTTGAGCGAGGCCTCCAGCTTGGGCAACTCGCCATACTGGATCTCGGAGAGCTTCTGCCAGTCGCCGCGGCGCTTGAGGTCCTCCATGCTGATCTTGAGCGCTTCGATCTGTTCCTTGATGTGCTGGCTGCCCTGCACGGCGGCCTTTTCGGCTTTCCACACCTCTTCGAGGTCGGCGTACTCCTTCTCCAGGCGGCCGATCTCCTCCTCGATGAGGGCAAAACGCTTGACCGAGGCCTCGTCCTTCTCGCGGCGCACCGCCTCGCGCTCGATCTTGAGCTGGATGAGGCGGCGGTCGAGCTTGTCCATGCGCTCCGGCTTGGAGTCGATCTCCATGCGGATGCGGCTGGCCGCCTCGTCGATCAGGTCGATGGCCTTGTCGGGCAGGAAGCGGTCGGTGATGTAGCGGTGGCTCAGCTCGGCGGCGGCGACGATCGCCGGGTCGGTGATGTCGACGCCGTGGTGCAACTCGTACCTCTCCTGCAGCCCGCGCAGGATGGCGACCGTGCTCTCGACCGAGGGCTCGTCGACCAGCACCTTCTGGAAGCGACGCTCGAGCGCGGCGTCCTTCTCGATGTACTTGCGGTACTCGTCGAGCGTGGTGGCGCCCACGCAGTGCAGCTCGCCGCGCGCCAGCGCCGGCTTGAGCATGTTGCCCGCGTCCATGGCGCCCTCGGCCTTGCCGG
>DALYGT010000297.1:0-2065 GCA_031971375.1 Burkholderiales bacterium
CGCGGGCCTTCACCGATGAGGTAAACCCTAGATCCGCCATGCCCTTTCCAAGCTCGGCCATCCGCACCCTACCGGCAGGGTCCAGTCGCTCGGCGATTGCCTTGTCGAACCGCGTCAGGCGAGGTGCGCGCACCTCGCGGTCCTGCGCGCGGCGTTCGTCATCGGGCGTGCGCGGCCCGAGCCGTTCGCTCGCCACGTCGCGCGCGATCTCGCGTAAGCGGTGGTTTCAGGCCGCGTAGGCCCACGGCAGGAGGTCGTCGACGCGGCTTGTGGGCCAGCCCTGCACGATCTTCGTGAGCACGTCCGAGAGATAGCGGTGCGGCTCGACGCCGTTGAGCTTGCAGGTTTCGATCAGAGAGGCGACGACGCCCCACGCGACGCCGCCTTCGTCGGATCCCGCGAAGAGCGCATTCTTGCGGTTGAGCGTGATCGGGCGGATGGCGCGTTCGACCGTGTTGTTGTCCATCTCCAGCCGGCCGTCGCCGAGAAAGCGGCAGAGGCCGTCGCGGCGCCGGAGGCCGTAGCGGATGGCGTCGGCGAGATCACCCTTTGGCAGTCGCTCCGCGCGGACTTCGAGCCAGGCAAAGAGGTCGTCGACGAGCGGCTTCGTCTGCGCCTGACGCCACGCACGTCGTTCCTCAGCGCTTTTCCCGCGGATCTCGGTCTCGATGGCGTAGAGCGCGGCGATGCGCGCGATGGTCTCGGTCGCGATCGGCGCATTGCCGCCCTTGGCGAGATCGAAAAACTCGCGTCGCCAGTGCGTCCAGCAGAAGGCAAGATCGAGCGGCGCATCGGGACGCCGGCTCTTCACGAGCGCATTGTAGGCGCCATAGCCGTCGACCTGCAGCACGCCGGAAAAACCCTCGAGCGCACGCATGGCGTGTTCACCGCCGCGGCCTGGCGCGTAGACGAAGACCACGCCCGGCGGCTCGGGACCGTTCCAGGGGCGATCATCGCGGGCGACGGCCCAGAGATAGCCCTTCTTCGTCTTGCCGCGGCCCGGATCGAGTACGGGCGCCGTCGTCTCGTCGCAGAAGAGCTTGGCGCTGCGCTTCAGATGCGCCAGCAGCCGCTCGGTCACCGGCCGCAGCGCAAAGGCCGCGCGGCCCACCCAGTCGGCGAGGCATGAGCGGTCGATCTCCACGCCCTGACGTACGAGGATCTGGTGCTGTCGATAGAGCGGCAGATGGTCGGCGTATTTTGACATCAGCACATGCGCGACCATGGCCTCGGTCGGCAGTCCGCCCTCGATCAGCCGCGCCGGCGCGGGCGCCTGCACGACGCCATCGGTGCAGGACCGGCAGGCGTATTTTGGTCTGCGCGTGACGAGCACGCGAAACTGGCTCGGCAGGACATCGAGACGCTCGGCGCAGTCCTCGCCGATGACATGCAGCGCGCCGCCGCAGCACGGGCAGCTCTTGTCCTCGATATCGACCGTCACCTCGACACGCGGCAGATGGGCAGGCAGCTTCCTGAAGCCGGCGCGCCTTGCACGCGACGCTTTCAGCGTCGCGTCGACAGCTTCCAATGCGGCTTCCGCCATCCCGACGCCGGTCTCCAGATCATCGAGACCGAGGGCGAGCTGGTCCGGATCGAGCCGCTCGGCGCTCTGTCCGAATTGCCGGCGCGAAAGCTTCTTGATGATCATGGTGAGCCGGGCGACCTCGACGTCGCGATGGCCGATCGCTTCGCGCAAGGCCGAGATCATCGCCTGAGCGGCTGCGAGATCGTCAGGCATTTCGGCGGAATCGATCACACCTGGAATGAATCACATTTCGCGCCGTTTGTGGCGCCCCGGCATGCATCCTGATTCACTGAGCCGCAGGCTACTGCACCTCCGCGGGCTGGCGTACGCGACGGGCATGCACGCGGGTGTCGCGGTAGGGACGGCTGTCACCAGCCGCCCCCCGCACAGATCCGTACGTGCGGAATTCCCGCATACGGCTCCTACCGTGGGTGTTTGACGAGGAAGCGTTGTTCCGGCCACGGATGGACGATGTGTGGCAAGGGCAGATATTTGGCGGCGATCGCATTCATCCGTGGCCATGTGAGGCGGCGGCGTTGG
>DALYGT010000298.1:0-2060 GCA_031971375.1 Burkholderiales bacterium
CGGCCAGAAGTCGTTGCAACGCAGACTCTGCCGCATCGAAGTGCTCGAGCACGTGTGCCATGACCAAGGTCCGGAACTGGCCGGGGCAGACCCACGAGAGGTCGAGGTCGTCCTCGGTCCCGCTGGCTTGCACAACCGCCAGACCTTGAGCGCGCAGGTGATGGATGAGGCCGGGGTTGACCTCCAGACCCGCTGATCCTGCCGGTAGTCGCGCGAGCAGCTGGCCGGCGCCACAGCCGTAGTCGAGGGTGGGGCCGTCGACGTGAGCGAGGATGCGTGCGAGGTAGGCCGAGCGGATCGCACCGCGCCAGGCGCTACGGCTTCGCTCGATCTGTTGCGCGGCATAGTCCTTGCCGTAAAGGCCGCTGTCCACGGTGGAGCCGCTGGTGCTCATCGCTGGCGCGTCGCAGAGAACAGTCCAAAAGCAATGCCGCGCAGCACCTGATTGAGCTGCGCGCGGGCCCTGCAGAGCTGTCGGTCGAGGGTCGACACGGCGATGGTCCCGCGGGCGGCGAGGGTGTCGACCATGCCGAGCAGGTCGGCGCATTGCCGGGCGGCGAGGTCACGCGTCCAGTTGGATCGGTGCATGCGGAACGACGCGAGGGGCTCGGCGCAGAACCACGCGTCGCCGTGTGCCAGCAGACGGAACCAGTAATCGAGGTCGATGACGTAGGGGTGGGTGGCGTCGAAGCCCCCGACCCGGTCCGCGAGCGAGCGGCGGAAGAGCACTGCGCCGGGCTCGCCGATCAGGTTGGTGCCCGCGCGCAAGCATCGCCTGACCACGTCCGAGCTGGCGACCCGTCCCTCGATCCGCCCCGGCATGCCGCGGCGGAGCACCACGTGACCTGCGGCATCGATCATGTTTCGCGCGCTGCAGGCCAGTGCGATCCGTTCATCGGGGTCGCTCTCGAGGATCGCCACCTGGCGTTCAAGGCACGTGGGGTGGAGCAGGTCATCGTGGGGCAGGATCTTGATGTAACGACCGCGCGCGACCGATAAGCAGCGGTTCCAGTTGGCTTGCGCGCCTATATTAGATTCATTTCGAATATAGGTCAGCCGTTGATCGGCGAGTTGCGCGACGACGCCAGCCGTATCGTCCGGGGAGGCGTCGTCAAGGACCAGAAGTTCGAGGTCGGTGAGAGTCTGGCCGAGCACCGAGCGGATGGTCTCGGCAAGGAAATTGGCGCCGCGGTAGGTCGGGATGCAGACCGAGACTGTCGGCTCCGAGACCGGTCCGGCAGATTGACTCATCCTCGTCTGCGACGTGGCTTCAGGCGGGGTCGCCGCGGCTGCCCGGCTTGAGGTCGAAGGCGATGCAGATGCGCTCTTCGGCGGAGTCGAACGGGATGGTGCGATGGAACAGCGAGGACGGGAAGAAGGCGTAGTCACCGACTTTTACATCGAGGACTTGCTTAGGCCAATCATGGTGTTGCACAGGATAATTATCACCATTTGTACTGAACTCGATGTTGCCTGCACCGGGCGAGGGGTCGCCCTCGGGGATGGCGAGGTAGACCACACCACTGACCCAGCCGCCCTCATGGATGTGCGAGTCGAGGTGACCACCCGTGCGCATCTTGACGTACCACGAGCTGCTGATGTCGAGCTCGGCCGGGAAGTTGGCGATCAGCCGGCACGGTGACCCGGCGAAGTGTTCGCGGTACCTGTGCAATTCGGTCTTGATGAGCTCGCCAAGTTGCCGGAACGAGGCTTCCGGACGTCGAAAGAGATTGCCCGACGACTGCACGCCGAAGTGCAGCCGGCCCTGGTCGCGTTCGACGATCGCGGCGCGCGCGATGTCCTCGAGCAGGGCGCGTCGCAGCGGGCTGTCGCCTTCCAGTTCGGCCAGATGGCCGTGGACGATGAAGTCCATCGGCGTTGGACAGAAGGTGTAACGGTCCTCGACGCGAAAGTTGGCAGCGTGGTGCGCCGACAATGTCGCGAGCAGTGGTGCGTCATGCGGGCCCGCAGCGATGCGCTCATCGAGCTGGCGGCGGAAGGCATCGACCTGGCCGGTCTTGTAGAGGCAGTAGAGGATGCGGTCGTGCCAGTCGTCGTGG
>DALYGT010000299.1:0-2054 GCA_031971375.1 Burkholderiales bacterium
GCTGCGGACCGGTTGCGAGAGTTGCCCGATCTGCAGCGCCTCCATGGCCTGCGCGAACTCTGGCACCAGATCGCTGGCAGCGACCCAGCCGAGTTCGCCACCGGACGCTGCAGAGCCGTCCTGCGAGAACTGTTTCGCGATGTCGGCAAAGGCGGTTCCGCCCTGGTCGATACGCTCGCGAAGGTCGCGCAGCCGTCGCCCGGCCTCTGCATCTCCGACGATCTCGCTGGTCTTGATGAGGATGTGCCGCACCTTGTGCTGGACGATGACCACCTTCTTGCCGACCGCACCACGCAGGTCACGCAGCTTGACGATGTGAAAACCGGCCGGGCTGCGCACGATGGCGCTGTGTTGCCCCACCTTGAGCTTGCCCGCCATCTCGAGGAACAGGCTCGGCATGCGATCGGTGTTGCGCCATCCGAGGTCGCCGCCCTGCAGGGCGTCCCCAGCCTCCGACCAGGTCGCCGCGACCTTGGCGAAGTCCTCGCCGGCGTTCAGTGCCGCCAGTGCCTTGTCGGCTTTTTCCTTCTGTTTGCGTAGCGCGGCCGGGTCGGCGGTCTTCTCGTCGACGCGCACCAGGATGTGCGAGACCAGCCACTCGGTGTTGGCCCCGGCTTCGGCACGGCGCGCCAGGTATTCGTCGATCTCGGCTTCGCTGACCACCACCTTGTTGGCGACTTCGCGCTCACGCAGGCGATTGAGAATGATCTCGCGCCGGATGTCCTCGCGGAAGCGATCAAAGCGGATGCCGTCGCGGGCGAGTGCGGTGCGGAACTGTTCGACAGTCAGGCGGTTGTCTTCGGCGATGCGCCCGACCGCCCGGTCGAGCTGCGTCTCGTCGACGCGGATGCCGTTCTCCTTGGCATAGCTGAGCTGGATACGCTGCAGCAAGATGGCTTCGAGGACCTGCTTCTCGAGGATGTTGCGCGGGGGCAACGCGACGTTCTGCCGTCGGAACTGCTCTGACGCGACGTTGACGCGATCCTCGAGCTCGAGCCGGGTGACGATGTCACGGTTGACCAGCGCGACGATGCGGTTGACCGGGACCGCGTCCGGCTCGTCGACACGGCTGGCGGGTTCATCGGCTGCCCATGCCATCGGGTGGATCAGCATGGTCAGCAGCAGCAGAAGCGAGATCGGGCGGGTCATTGAAAGAGTGCTTGGGTGGTGCGGTTCTGGTCGTAATCGATCTTGGAATAGCCACCGATGTTGCGCGACAGGATGGTGTTGTATTCGCCCGGGTCGGCGCCGGCGATGCCCTTGAGTTCCAGCACGATGAACAGCGCCTTCGTCGAGGTGTTGGCGGTCAATGCCAGATTCTGCACCACTGCACGGACGCTCCAACAGCTGCCGTAGTACTCCAGCCCGAGAAGGCCCTCGGTCTGGCGCTTGTCGAGCAGGGAGTAGTTTGAACGCGCCAGCGCGTAGAGGTTGCCAGTGAGCGGCCATTGGGCCGACAGGTCGACCTGTTCAAGACCCAGTTGTGCGGCGTTGACCTCGCGCGTGTAGCGGTAGCCAAGATTGATGACCTTGCCCAGCTCCGGGTTGTAGCGCAGTCCCACCAATGCTTTCTGCACGTCCGATGTCTCCGGGCTGTACTGCACGCGGCTGATCACGCTGGTGCTGTCAAGGATGCGGCCACTGAACTCGCCAAGGATGTCGGAGACGCCTTTCTTGGGGGCATCGGTCGCGATGAAGGGGTCATTCTCGCCAACCCGCAGATCGCTCAAGGTGAACCGTTGGGCAAGGGTGACCTTGACCCGCTCGGTACCTTTTTCATCGATGAACCGCGTCGAGAAGCCGGCGGTCACCTGATTGGCATCGCCGATCCGGTCCTGACCGGCAAAGCGGTTCGCCGAGAAGATCTCTGCGAAGTTGAAGTCGTAACGACTGGTGTCGAAGACCGGGATGCGGGTCTGGTCGCGATAGGGGGTATACGCGTAGAACAGTCTGGGCTCGAAAGTCTGCACCGCGCCCGAGCTCGATATCTGGCGCTCGAACAGCATCCCGCTGTCGACGCTGAAGGTCGGTACGTTACGCGACAGTGTGCCGGG
>DALYGT010000300.1:0-2053 GCA_031971375.1 Burkholderiales bacterium
GGTTCGCCGGCGATGACCACCCGCGGCTTCAAGGAAGAGCAGGCCAAGCTGACCGCCAACCTCGTCGCCGACGTGCTCGAGGCGCCGCATGACGCCGCCCGCATCGCTGCGGTCAAGGCCCAGGTCACCGAGCTGACCCGCGCCTTCCCGGTCTACGGCAACGTCTGATCCGTCTTCGCCAGGGCGTCCGGTGACCGCCGGGCGCCCTGCGCGCCCTTTCCTGTCTTTCGCAATCGCAAGCCCAACGGCGTGCCCGACGAGGCGCGGCCGATATCAATGAGGAGAAATAAAAGTGGCTGGTCGCAATTTCCTGTTCGTTCCCGGTCCTTCCAATGTGCCTGACCGCGTCCTGCGCGCGCAGGTCGTCTCGATGGAAGACCACCGTTCGCCCAAGTTCCCGACCCTTTGGGAGCAGATCGCACCCGGCCTCAAGAAGCTCTTCCGCACCACTACCGGCACCCCGTTCGTGTTCCCGTCGTCGGGTACCGGCTGCTGGGAAGCCGCCGTCACCAACACGCTGAGCCCGGGCGACAAGGTCCTGGCGTCGCGTTTCGGCCAGTTCAGCCACCTGTGGATCGACATGTGCACCCGCCTCGGTCTCGACGTCGAAGTGATCGATGTCGAGTGGGGCACCGGCGTCCCGGCCGACCAGTACGCCGAGCGCCTCAAGGCCGACACCGGCCACCAGATCAAGGCTGTGCTGGCTTGCCACAACGAGACCGCCACCGGCGTGTCGTCCGACATCGGCGCGGTCCGCAAGGCGCTTGACGACGCCAAGCACCCGGCGCTGCTGTTCGTCGACACCGTCTCGGGTCTCGGTTCGATCGACTTCCGCTTTGACGACTGGGGCGTCGACATGGCTGTCTCGGGTTCGCAGAAGGGCCTGATGTTGCCGGCCGGTCTGGGCGTGCTCTGCGCCAGCCAGAAGGCGCTCGAGCTGCGTACCACCGCCAAGATGAAGCGTTGCTATTTCGACCTCGGCGACATGATCAACGCCAACGCCACCGGTTACTTCCCGTACACCCCGGCGCTGTCGCTGTTCTACGGCCTGATCGAGGCGCTCAAGGTCATCGAAGAAGAAGGTCTCGACAACATCATCGCCCGCCACACCTACCTTGCCGAAGGCTGCCGTGCCGCGGTGCAGAAGGGTTGGGGCCTGCAACTGTGCGCCAAGGCGCCGCAGTGGTACTCCAACACCGTCTCGGCCGTCATGGTGCCGGAAGGCTTCAATGGCGCTGACGTGATCGCGCGCGCCTACCACCGTTACAACGTGTCGCTCGGTGCCGGTCTGTCCAAGGTCGCCGGCAAGCTGTTCCGCATCGGTCACCTCGGCGACCTCAACGAAGTCCACCTCTCGGCCGGTATCGTCGGTGCCGAGATGGCCATGCTCGACGTCGGCATCAAGGTGCAGCCGGGCAGCGGTATCGCCGCCGCAACCGAGTACTGGCGCAACAACGAGCCGCCCGCAGGCTTGCTGAAGCGCTGGTAAGCAGAGACCGGGGGCCCGCCTTGCGCGCGGGCCCCGTCGCTGCGCATCGATACCAAGAACCCGAGGAAGAAGCATGGAACACGTCGTATTCCTGGACCGGCAGTCGCTCAAGGCCAACGTCCGCAAGCCGAAGTTCGCGCACACCTGGGCCGAGCACGTCCAGACGCTCGAGTCCGAGGTGGTCGAGCGCCTCAAGGACGCCACCGTGGCCATCACCAACAAGGTGCCCATCCGCCGCGCGACGCTCGAGCAGCTGCCCAAGCTCAAGATGATCGCGGTGGCCGCGACCGGGTATGACGTGATCGATGTGCCGGCCTGCCGCGAGCGTGGCGTGGCTGTGGCCAACATCCGCAATTACGCGGTCCACACCGTGCCGGAGCATACGTTCGCGCTGATCTTCGCACTGCGGCGCAACATCATCGCTTACCGCGAAGACGTGCTGAAGGGCCGCTGGCAGGCGCAGGACCAGTTCTGCTTCTTCGATCACAGCATCAGCGACCTCTACGGCAGCACCATCGGCATATTTGGTGAGGGCGCACTCGGCCAAGGCACCGCCAAGATCGC
>DALYGT010000301.1:0-2053 GCA_031971375.1 Burkholderiales bacterium
AACTCGGCGAGGTGCTCGGCATCAATGCGAACGCGGCGAGTCAGCTGTTGCACCGCGCACAGACCCAGCTGAAGCGACTCATGCAAGGAGAACAACATGCAGAGGTCCGATGAGGATCTGCGCCAGCGCTTGCGCGGCGCGCCAGCGCCGCAGCCCCCGCGCGGCCTCGACAAGCGCTTGCTGCAAGACCACGCCGACTGGAGCGCGCAGCGCGCATCGACACCGCGCGCGCTCGCTGGCAGCGTCGCGTTGGCTTTTGACGTGCGCAACTGGTTGGTGGCACTGCTGCTGGCGGGCTTGCTTGTCGCTGCGTGGACGGCGTATCAGGGTAAGCACGAACACCCGATCGGCGATCTGCAGGATCTTGATGCGTTGGCGCTGATCAGCGGGTCCGCCTATTGACGGGTCAAGCAGCCCTCCCAAGAAACCCGGATTTAGTTTATCTAGCGTAATATGCGCAAGTTATTTGGATAAGCGGGGGGGGGATGGTTGACGATGTCAAACAGGGGTTTTATTTGAAAGATCTGGCGGGGTCCGCGCGGGGGCTCAGCATCGTCGCCAGGATCCTTGCCGTAAACCTCGATGCCGAGCGGGTGTCCCAAAGTGACGCCGAGCTCGATGTGCTCTTGGCCTTCCTGCTGGAGGAGGATGACGAGGGGCGGACGGTCTGTTCGACCGATCTGGTCAGGCTTCGACGGTTCGGTACCTTGCCGACGGTGACGAAGAAGCTGAAGGTGCTGCAATCTCTGGGGTTCATCGAGCGCCCCAAGACCAACGACAGACGCATCAAGGCGCTGAAGCCGACCGCCGCTGCTCATGCACATTTCGAAGCGCTGGCGCAGGCCATCAGCGAGGCCATCAAGGCCTAGGTCTCGGTCGGCCCCTGGTGCAGGGTCAACACTTGGCCGAGCGCGTTGCGCAGCGCGATTCTGCGTTCCCTCTCCTCGACCATCGCATCGGCTTGCGCGTAGGCCGCCGCGGCGATCTCGTCCGGCGTCCATTGGCCTTGGTCCAAGGTCATCAGGGTCTGCATCGCCAGCCCGGCGAAATGGTCGCGGATCTCAATGTTCATGCACGAAGTATAACCGTAACGATAGTTGTTTAATTAAAACAAATTGTGTCGGGCGGTCGGTTGCATCCCGGGGGCATCGCCGCAGTCGATTGGGCCTCGATCGGACAAAAGACCCGGTGCATGCATTGAGGCATCAAAAAGCGCTTGCGTAGGCTGTTGGAACCTGTCATTTTTCGTATAAAGTAACTCAATAAAAGACAAATACAAATCAGAATCTTTTTAAATGGGGGGGGGTAGACCCGATTCTGGGTCGCTCTGACCCTCCGGCTCTTCCGGAAACCCCGACATGTCGAGCAAAACCTGCAGCACGAAATACCCTGGTCTACAGATCGACGAACAGCTCTGCCTCAAGCTACACCGGGCGAGTAACCGGTTCTACGGCCGATATGACCGTTTGTTGCGCTCGCACGGGCTGACCTTCAGCGAATACATCGTTCTGGTGGTGGTCTGGGAGCGCGGGCCGGTGAGCGAAGGCGAGTTGGCCCGCCAGTTGCAGTTCGACCCGTACACGCTCGAAGACACGATGTTGAGTTTGGAGCGGCGTCGACTCATCCAGCGTCACGCCGACCCCGGCCGCGAGTCTTACGCCATGGTCGTGGCCACGCCGGCGAGCTTCGAGCTGCAACCCGCGCTTGAAGCCGCGCGGGCGCAGTTTCTCTGTGATTCGGGCCTACCCGACGCAGACTGGCGGGCCCTCGGCGCCTTGCTCGACAAGATGTCGGCCGCGCTGGCAGGGATGGAGTTGGATCACCTTGACGTGGCCGCTGCGGCGGACCTGCCACGCAACTGAACAGAGAGACTCCCCAAGGGCAACACGGTTGTTGACTTCACCAACGCCGTGTACGGTTTCTATCCGCGCTCTCGCAGCGCATCCGCGATGAGTCGGCAGGCAGCCGTCGCTAGGGAGCCTCTGCTGCGCTGACGTACAAACGGGCATCGCCAGACAGAGCCGCACCCAGACAGAGCCGCACGATGAGCATC
>DALYGT010000302.1:0-2040 GCA_031971375.1 Burkholderiales bacterium
TGAGCAGGACCGCCATGCGGCCCTCGTTGAAAGGCCTGATCAGCGGCGCCAGCGTTGGCGCCAGCGCATACTGCCGCGCTGCCTTCTTGACATCGATGACCTTGCCGGTCGGGTTCAGGGCCGTTGCGGCCAAGGCATCGCGCTGGAAGCCGAGCGCGCCCCGCAGTCTGGCGTAGACGGCATGACTGGCTGTGTCGTAGGGCACCACTGTGTTGGCGTAATCGTTGCCACCGAACAGAAACACGCAGACCAGCGCCTTGTAGTCGGTCGCGCCGGCCGCTGCGGCCTCGCCGATCGCCGCCAAGTCGGCTGCGAGGGGCAACAGCGCACCACTCGCGCCGAGCGACGCCGCGGTCTTGAGGAACCGCCGACGGTTCTGATCCGGGAGGTCTTGGCTCATGGCGGCGTCACCTCATGACGATGTATTGGGGCGCAGCCATGACCAGCGTCAGCGCGGTGTTCACCCGGTTGACCAGGTCGGTATCGGTGGCCGACGGCATGGTGTCGATGGCGCCAGCGATCAGGGTCGTGGTGTCGCTGGTCAGCTGGCCGGCCGCCAGTAGCGTGTTGAGTTCGTCGACCAACGGGGTCGCGGTCTTGGCCAGCGCCTTCAGGGCGCTGCGGTCCAGCCGCACATCTCCGATAGCGGTGCTGCTGAAGAGCGCATTGCTGATGCAGGTGACGTAGCCGAACACCGACGCGGTGCTTGCGATCTGGAACTCCGGTGCGACCAGTCCTGCCGCTCCCGCCACCGTGTTGGGTGGCGAATAACCCGGCCGGAAGAAATTGAACACCGAGGGCGAGCGCAAGGGGCTCTGTCCAAGCCTCGAATCGGGTGCCGACATGTCGGCGACCTTCCAGTCGTCGCTCGGCGATGTCGCACCCAGCATGCGGGCGAGGTGGATGAACCGGAGCATGGGTTCGCGCAACTTGCCAGAGACCATGCCAGTGGGGGTGGCACGGGCCTCGTCGTCGAGCAAGACGGCACGTACCACGGCTTTGAGGTCGCCTCGCACGCCACTGCCGTTGTCGGCAAAGACATTCGCCACCCGCTGCACGTATGCCGGCGTCGGGTTGCTGGTCACCAGCCGCTGGATCAGTTGTCTGCCGACGAAAGGACCGATGTTGGGATGTCGGAAGAGCGTATCGAGCGCGAGCCGCATGCTCGTCACGCCATCGGTGTCGGCCGCGATGGTCGTTCCAAGAAAGGCCTTGATGCCGGTCTCGTGGGCGGCAGACGATTGGCGCATCGGTCGCAGCTTGTAGTCCGGAGTGTCAGAGCCCCCTCCGGCAAAGTCGTAGACCCATCCGGTCCAGACCCGAGCCAGGCCGATGATGTCGGTCTGGCCGTAGGTCGGTTGTTGTGCGCCGCCAGCCAGCTGTGGCGTGCCGTCGGGGTTGAGCTTGATCAGGCCGATGGTAAACAGCTGCATGATCTCGCGCGCGTAGTTCTCGTCGGGCTGCTGGCCGGTCGCCGGGTTGGCTTTGCGGCTGTCGCGATACGTCAGGTACTCCCCCATCGCCGGCGATGTGCTCACCTGCTCGAGCAGCGTGCGGTAATTGCCAAATGCGTTGTTCTCGAGCAGATCCTGGTAGGCCGCGCCGGTAAAGTGACGCCAGCGGTTGTCGAGGCCGTCCATGCCGACCACGAGGATCTCGGACAAGGCCAGCGCGACCCGTTGGCGCAGGGTATCGGGTGAGCTGAGCAGCTTGCGCCAGCTGGCCGCATCGAAGCTGCTGCTGCTGGTCTTGAAGGCTACATCTGCAAAGCCTTTGCGGCGCAGCCACGCGACCCGCGACTCGCTCTGCGCCATCGCAAACTGCTCATCGAGCCAGCCGGCGTAGCCCAGCGTCTGCACCCGCACGATGTCGTCGGCGGTGGCGCCGAGCGACGCCTGCGCGAGGAATCTGGATGCGTCGTTGCGGGAGATGGCCATGGTGTGTACCGGTGGTCGTCATCGTTTGTTCGGGGCTCGTCTCTCAGACTATCGGCAGTCGGTGTCGCCTTCATGAATCCTTTTTTGCTGTCTGCACAGGGCT
>DALYGT010000303.1:0-2036 GCA_031971375.1 Burkholderiales bacterium
ACTTGACCAGCCCCGCTGCCTCGACGTCATCCTTGTCGAACTGGCTCACCGGCAGCCCGCCGTCGGCGATGTAGAGCGGGCAGAAATCGGTCAGCTGGCCGGGCGCGATGAGCACGCCGCCGGCGTGCATGCCGACGTTGCGGATGGTGCCCTCGAGTTGCTCCGCCAGCGCCAGCAGTTGCGCGGTCTCCTCGTCCTGCGCTTCGCGCGCTTCGAGCTGCGGCTCGGCCTCGCGGGCGTAGATCGTCTGCTTGTCGTCCGGGTCGGTGCGGCGCTTGAGCGTCACCGTCTTGCCGGGCGGGTTGGGGATCAGCTTGGCCAGCTCGTCGGTGCGGTTATAGCCCCACTCGAGCACGCGGCCGACATCGCGCAGCACCGCGCGCGCCGCCATGGTGCCGAAGGTGACGATCTGCGAGACCGAGCTTTCGCCATATTTGCCGCGCACGTAGTCGATGACACGGTCGCGGCCCTCCTGGCAGAAATCGATGTCGAAGTCGGGCATGGAGACCCGCTCCGGGTTGAGGAAGCGCTCGAACAGCAGGTCGTAGCGCAGCGGGTCCAAGTCGGTGATCCCGAGGCTCCACGCCACCAGCGAGCCCGCACCGGAGCCGCGCCCCGGCCCCACCGGGACGCCGTTGTTCTTGGCCCAGTTGATGAAGTCGGCAACGATCAGGAAGTAACCCGGGAAGCCCATCTGGATGATGGTCCGGCACTCGAAGGCGAGCCGCTCGCGGTAGCGCGGCCGCTGCGCCTCGCGTTCGGTGGCATCGGGGAAGCGTTGCAGAAGGCGTCGCTCAAGGCCGGCCTCTGATTCAGCGACCAGGTGGTCATCGAGCGTCACGCCGTCGGGCGTGGGGAACAGCGGCAGTCTGGATTTGCCCAGCGTCAGGGTCAGGTTGCAGCGGCGTGCGATCTCGACCGCGTTCTCCAGCGCCTGCGGCAAGTCGCCAAAGCGCTCGACCATCTCCGCTTGACTGGCGAAGTACTGCTGCGGTGTACACAGGCGCGGTCGGCGACGGTCGGAGAGCGTGTAGCCCTCGGCGATGCAGACCCGCGCCTCATGGGCACGGAAGTCCTCCGGCCGCAGGAACTGCACCGGGTGCGTCGCGACCAGCGGCAACCCGAGCGCGCTCGCAAGCTGCGCCGCGGCCCGCGTGTGCGATTCGGCCTCCCGTGAGCCATCGCGCTGCGCCTCGAGGTAGAAGGCCCCGGGGAAGCGCGCCGCCCACTCGCGCGCCAGGTCTCGCGCGGTATCGGTATGCCCGCCGAGCAGCGCGCGACCGATCTCGCCGTGGCGTGCGCCGCACAGCAGGATCAGGCCACCGCAGTCCTCGGCATCGAACCACTCTCGCTGCAGCAAGGGGCGGCCGCGCTGCATGCCCTCGCGATAGGCGCGCGTCATCAGCCGGCACAGCGCGAGGTAGCCGGCATGGTCGCGCACCAGCAGCAGCAGTCGGGAGGGTTCGGCGTTGGACTCGCCGGCCAGCCAGAGGTCGGCGCCGCAGACCGGCTTGATGCCCCGCGCCCGCGCTTGCCGATAGAACTTGACCAGCCCGAACAGGTTGCCGAGGTCGGTCAGCGCCAGCGCCGGTTGCCCGTCGGCGCGCGCCGCTTCGATGGCGTCGTCGATGCGCGTCGTGCCGTCGGTGACGGAGTACTCGCTGTGCAGTCGCAGGTGGACGAAGCGCGGTTGCGGCATGCGGGCTTCCGTGGCGGCGGAGCGTCGGGGGCAGGCAAACGATTCTACAATGGCCGGACGGGGTCACCCCGCTCAGAACCTGTTCCCGCATGACCCGACCATCCAGCGACCCTTCGGCCACCACCCAGTCCAATGTCCTCGGCGGCGAGCTGCTGCCTTGCAGCTTGCAACCGGTGACCGGCTTCTTCCGCGATGGCTGCTGCCACACTGGCCCCGGCGATGCCGGCATGCACGTCGTCTGCGCGGTGGTGACCGACGAGTTCCTGCGCTTCTCGCTCACTCGCGGCAACGACCTTGTCACACCGATGCCCCACTACGGCTTCCCGGGTCTGCGCCC
>DALYGT010000304.1:0-2036 GCA_031971375.1 Burkholderiales bacterium
GGGCCGCTCGCCCAAACGGTCAGGTTGCGTCATGTGGGCAAATCTAACTGCCACCTCATCGGGTGTAAAATTGATTCGCAGATATAAATGTATAGACGAAAGCCGATGACCTCATCGGCCTGTCGCGCAGCCTCCGCGCGGCGCGCCTCGGCTATAGTCTTGGCCTCCCTCAAACCCACACACCGGATCCGTACAGCCATGTCCGCCGCCAACCGCCGCAGCAAGAACATCACCGAGGGCGTCGCCCGTGCGCCCAACCGCTCCATGTATTACGGCATGGGCTACAAGGACACCGACTTCGGCAAGCCGATGATCGGCGTCGCCAACGGCCACAGCACCATCACGCCGTGCAACTCCGGCCTGCAGCGTCTGGCCGATGCGGCGGTCGAGGGGCTGAAGGCCGCCGGCGCCAACCCGCAGATCTTTGGCACGCCGACAATCTCCGACGGCATGGCGATGGGCACCGAGGGCATGAAGTACTCGCTGGTCAGCCGTGAGGTCATCGCCGACTGTGTGGAGACGTGCGTGGGCGGCCAGTGGATGGACGGCGTCATCGTCATCGGCGGCTGCGACAAGAACATGCCCGGCGGCATGATGGGCATGCTGCGCGCCAACGTGCCGAGCCTCTACATCTACGGCGGCACCATCCTGCCGGGCAAGTACAAGGGTCAGGACCTCAATATCGTCAGCGTCTTTGAGGCGGTGGGGCAGTTCACCGCCGGCAAGATGAGCGAGGAGGACTTCTGCCAGATCGAGAAGCGCGCCATCCCCGGCAGCGGCTCCTGCGGCGGCATGTACACCGCCAACACCATGAGTTCGTCGTTCGAGGCGCTGGGCATGAGCCTGCCGTACTCGTCGACCATGGCGAATGTTGAGGACGAGGTGGTCGAGAACGTCAAGCAAGCGACCGCGATCCTGGTCGAGGCGGTCAAGAAGGACCTCAAGCCGCGCGACATCGTCACCCGCAAGTCGATCGAGAACGCGGTCGCGGTGATCATGGCCACCGGCGGCTCGACCAACGCGGTGCTGCACTACCTGGCCATCGCCCACGCCGCCGGCGTGGAGTGGACCATTGATGATTTTGAGCGTATGCGCAAGAAGGTCCCGGTGATCTGCGACCTGAAGCCCAGCGGCAAGTACCTCGCCATCGACCTGCACCGCGCCGGGGGCATCCCGGCGGTGATGAAGGTGCTGCTCGAGGCCGGCCTGCTGCATGGCGACTGCATGACCATAACCGGCAAGACGGTCGCCGAGAACCTCGCCGAGGTGCCGCCGCTGCGCGCCGACCAGGACGTCATCCGGCCGATCAAGGATGCGCTCTACGCCGAGGGCCACCTCGCCATCCTCAAGGGCAATCTCAGCCCTGAGGGTGCAGTGGCCAAGATCACCGGCCTCAAGAACCCGGTCATCACCGGCCCGGCGCGCGTGTTCGACGACGAGCAGTCGGCGCTGGAAGCGATCATGGCCGGCAAGATCAAGGCCGGCGACGTGATGGTGCTGCGCTACCTCGGGCCCAAGGGCGCGCCCGGCATGCCGGAGATGCTCGCGCCGACCTCGGCGATCATCGGCGCAGGTCTGGGCGAGTCGGTGGGCCTGATCACCGACGGCCGCTTTTCCGGCGGCGCCTGGGGCATGGTGGTCGGCCATGTGGCGCCCGAGGCGGCGGCCGGCGGCAACATCGCGCGGGTGCACGAGGGCGACCCGATCACCATCGAAGCGCATCAGCTGCTGCTGCAACCCAACCTAAGCGAGGACGAACGCGCCCGCCGCCGCGCCGCCCGGCAGCCACCGGCACCACGCTACACCAGCGACGTGCAGGTCCAGTTCGCTTTCCAAACGGCGAGCGCCAGAAAGGGCGCAGTAACCGAGAAATTCTGACGCATCCAATGAACAGCAAGGAACCTCCCATGTCCTGGACTCCACACGCAGTGCTTGCCGTGGCGCTCGGCCTCGGACTCGGCGCGCTGTCGGCGCCGGCCCTGGCCGACCCGGCATTGGCGCAATCGAAGAACTGCATGGCCTGCCACGCCGCCGAC
>DALYGT010000305.1:0-2025 GCA_031971375.1 Burkholderiales bacterium
ATCGGGCGCCTCCCGGTGGCGGTGCGGCAGAGCTTGGCCGAAGGGGCAGACCGGGCAGTGGTGGAGCGAATGGCCGAAGGGCTGCGCGACCTGGCTCAGGCGGTAACCGAGGCCGCCGATGCCGGGGCTTGAACGCGTCTGACCCGGGCCCGCCGACGGGCTGTTGCAAAAATGCCACACACCATCAAAAAACCCGTACACAGCGCGGTTTCTTCTTGAGCAGACGCTGTCTGATGCCGACAATTGAGGCACCAGCCCGATACCGGGCGGTGCTCCAAATCTCTCTGAAGGGGAATTGAATGAACAAGAAGCTTCTCGCAGTGGCCCTGGCCTCTGCCTTTGCTGCCCCGGCCATGGCCGACGGCGTGCAAATTTACGGTGCATTCGACGTCGGTGTTGCAGTGCGTGGGAACCGCACCTCGGGCTCAACGTCGGAGGGCACCATCTCTACCGTCGCGAGCGGCATGAATGGCCACAACGGTATCGGCTTCAAGATGTCGGAAGACCTCGGCAACGGCATGACCATTAGCGGTGACGCCATGTTCGGCTTCGCACTGGACGCCCAAGGTGCTGCCCCGTCGGCAGCCAGCAACGGTGGCCTCTCGACCATCTACTCGTACCTCGCTCTGTCAGGTGACTTCGGCACGCTGATCGCTGGTCGTGCAGGCGGCGCCCGCGCCGGCTTCATCAAGAAGTACGATCCGTTCGGTGGTTTCGGTGTCGGCGGCGCACTTGCCGCTCAAGGCGGTGGTGCTGACTACGCTGACAACGTCCTCGCGTGGATCACGCCGGAAGTCATGCCGGGCCTGAAGATGTTGTTTGCCTACACCTCGAACCTGCTCGGACAAGATCCGGTGGCGGCTGGTACGTCGACCCATGCTGGTGGCTCGCCCTTGTACGCGATCGCCGGCCTGTACAACGCTGGCCCGGTTGACCTGACCGTCGCCTACGAAAACTTGCACCTCTACGGCTCAGACAACGCTGCCCGTGATGTCTGGACCGGCGGTGGTAGCTACGACCTTGGCGTCGCCAAGGTTATGGCTAACTACAATTACATCGAGGGTATCGTCCACGGCTACCAAGTCGGCGTTTTGGCTCCGGTCAGCGAGCAGGTCACGGCCAAGCTGAGCTGGAACAACAGCACCCTCTATGGCGCCGGTAGTGATGGTGGTTGCCGCAAGATCGCTGCTGGTGTCAACTACGACATGAGCAAGCGCACCCGCGTGTACGCTGACGCTGCCTACCTCACTTCGGCTGATTCCGGCGGTGCTTGCGCCAACGGCCTGACCACTGGGTCCGGTGGCGCTTACGCCTCGGCCAACGGCGGTCGTGACGACGGTTCGGCATACGGCCGTTACGGCATGAACGTCGGTATCCGCCACAGCTTCTGATCGCTCACGCGCTCGGACGCAGCGGTATCGCGTCATGGCAGTACACACAACAGCCACCTTCGGGTGGCTGTTGTGCTTTTGGGCAGCAAGAGGGCCCGGGTACACCCCGTATCCGCCGCCCGCACGGCACGCCGCGAGCCGGACGCGCGCCTCGGGGGTCACTTCTTGAGGCGGTACTTCTCCAGCATGTCATCGGTCACGCCGTCACGCGGCAGCGTGACGGGCTCGGGCGGCCTGCACGCGGTGCCGCCTTTCGGGTCGCGACCGGCCTCATCACAGAGTGGTAACCCCCTGCCCTCCCGCTCAAACACGTTCTCTTGCTTTTTGATTTTCGGTGTCGGGGATGACGGCACACCTTGGACAAACGGATTACCCCCTGCCAGCGCCACAACCGGCAGGCAGCACACCGCACACACCACACTAATCGCTAAGACACGCATCATCACTTCCCCTGCACCAAGTCTTGTCTCTCGGGAAGACCCGCACCCGCTGCGCCAGTTCCGCCGCCAATCGATTCGTCAAGCCGCTTGCAAATACATGTCGATATGCAACGATGCATAGGGGCACACCACGCCACCGCGCTCGGTACGCTCCAGCAGCCCTAGCTGCGCCAGCGCAACAACGTCGTCATGCA